>CAZEWA010000011.1:7534-49258 GCA_964515685.1 uncultured Polyangiales bacterium
GAACGTTTGTCGCAAGAGACCACGCTGCATCGCGTGGAGCCGGAGGAGATTCGTGTGATCCCTGGCACGAACGGGGATGCGTTGAGGGCTGTCGAAACGTTGCCCGGTGTGGGCCGTCCTCCGGGTGTGGATGGACAACTGGTGGTGCGCGGTTCAGCCCCTCAGGATACGGCCATTTTCATTGATGGAATCAGTATTCCGATAGCCTATCACTTCGGCGGCATCGTTTCCGTGGTTCCTTCCGAGGCGCTGTCCAAGCTCGATTACCGGCCAGGAAATTTCGGGACGGAGTACGGGCGCGCCATGGGAGGCGTCATCGACGTCGGCTTGCGCGCACCGCGCAGCGACAGGTTCGGTGGCGTGGTGCAGCTCGACGCGATCGATGGTCGACTGATGGTGGAAGGGCCACTCTCCAAGCGCACGCGTGTGATGCTCGCCGGGCGTCGCTCCTGGATCGATGCCTGGGTGGGGCATGTCAGCCCCGATATCCGTTCGGCCCCGGTCTACTACGACGGACAAGCCGTGCTCGAGCACGATTTCTCGGAGAAGACCAAGGGTAAGTTGTTCTTTATCGGCTCCGATGATCGCATCGCGATGTTCGCACAGCCGAACGCGCAGGATCCGGTGGGCGGGAATGTATCTGCGCGTACGGGGTTCACGCGCCTCGTTGGGAGGATTGACACGCAGCTCTCGGAAAGCGTGCGCTTCTCGCAGACGCTCTCCGGGGGAACCGAGCGCTACAAGTTCAATTTTGGCGTGGAGCACTCGGATGCGACGTTGTACACAGGTCAATCCCGCACTGAGCTGCGTGTCCGCATGCACGATAGAGTCACGGGCGTGGTCGGCGGCGATGTCCTCTTGCTCTACCACACAACCGATATGCGCTTGCGCCCGTATCCCGCAACAAACGAGGTGGAGGGCCCCTACTTCGCTCGCCCCACGCGTCTGTTTCAGTCTGAGGGTTGGCTGATCCGCCCTGCTGCCTATGCAGCACTCGAGCTCATGCCACTCGACAACTTGCGCATCGTTTCCGGCCTGCGCGCGGACTACGGCAGCGATACGGATGCTGTCAGCGTGGACCCACGCATCACGTCGCGCTTCGATATCCGCCCTGAATATCCGCGTACGACGCTCAAGGGCGGTGCCGGATGGTTTCATCAGCCGCCTCAGTATCAGGAGAGCGTGAAGCCTTTCGGTAGCCCGGGCGTGAAGAGCAACCGAGCGCTTCACGCGAGTCTCGGCGTCGAACAGGAAATGTTGCCCGGCTTCGACGTGTCCTTGGAGGGGTTCTATAAGCACCTGACGCAGCTCGTGGTGGGCTACGCGGACGAAGACGCGAGCGCCTTCGGGGCCCTGTTCAAGAACACTGGACGCGGTCGCGTGCTCGGGAGCGAGCTGATGCTGCGCTATCGCCCTACCGACAGCCGCTTCTTTGGGTGGATAGCCTATACGCTCTCGCGCAGTGAACGTGCTACTTCGAGCTCGGAAGCGCTGCATGCCTTCGAGTGGGATCAGACGCACATCTTTAGCGCGCTCGGTAACGTCAGGTTGGGCCGCGGGTTTTCTGTGGGCGGACGCTTTCGCTACGTGACGGGTGTGCCTTACACGCCATACATTGGCGGAGTCCTCGACCTGGATGCGGGCGCCTACGCGCCTGTGCCAGCTTCAGAGCCGTTCGCCGCACGCTTGCCTGCGTTTCATCAGCTCGACCTGCGTGTAGAAAAGGTGTTTCAACTCTCGCGGGCAAAGCTGCTCGCTTACCTCGAGTTGCGTAACGCTTACAACCACAAGAACACCGAAGGAAAAGCCCATTCCTACGACTACGCGCAGGCCGCAAATCAAGCAGGTCTGCCGCTCTTGCCCGTGCTCGGACTGCGAGGTGAACTGTGAGACTCAAGCATTGGTTTAGTGCAGTTTGGATGCTGAATTCGCTCGCTTGCCACGGCTGCAGCGATGACTTCGATCCAGCGTCCCGAGTCGTGAACCTGCGCATTCTCGCGGTGCAGGCGGATAAGCCCTTTGCGCAACCTGGCGAGGAGGTGACGCTTACTGCGCTCTATCACGATCCAGAGGCCAGGGCACTGAGTTGGGCATTTGGTCCCTGCGAGAGCGCGGCTTCGTCTTCTGCGCTGGCTTGCGCTCAGAGCCTTGCGTTCTCGAGTCTTACGTTAGGAGATGCGCCGAGTCATACCTTTCAGGTGCCTTCACGAGCGGAGGGTGCTTCATTCCTGGCAGGGAATGCCCTGGGGATGGTCGTGGTTGCGTGTCCGGGAACGCTGGCGGGAGGAACAACCTCGGGCATTCCGCTCAGGTGTCTCGACCACGATGGAAACGCCCTCGGCCTAAATGAATTTGAGCTCGGGATTAAACGAATCTTTGTGCACGAAGAGCGCATCCATCGAAACCCGCAGATTGAGATGATTCTCTGGAACGGCGAGCGCTGGCCAGAGGGTGAGGAACGCGAGGCTCGCTGCGAGAACGACGGTAAGAAGTGCAAGAAGGTTGTTCTCGAACTGCGCGCTCGTGACTCGGAGGAGCGCGCGACGGATGCTGAAGGTCAGCCTGTGGTAGAGCATAAGGTAGTGCAGTTTTACGCCACTGGGGGCACGTTCGAAGACGACGTCCGTGCCATCGAGGAGCCCGACACCACATGGCGACCGCGGCTGGAAGACAGGGGCGAGCGCCTTACGATGTGGATCGTGTTGCGCGATGATCGTGGCGGGGTTTCCTGGAGCGAACGTCACGTACGGGTGCGCTGAGTCCCGCGCGAATACAGCTCGGTAGACACAAAGAGCCCCTCGCGGGCTGGCGAAGGGTGACGAAGGCCACTGCTTATGACGGCTCTTGTGCCTTCTGCTTGGTGCCCAAACCTAAGATTGCTGGCCAACGTACCGCCACGGGGCCGTCGTCGAGAAGAGCACGGAAGCGTTCGCGGGCCTGACTGCTGAAGCTGTCCCAGCTGGGGCCGAGCCTGCGCTTGAGGGCGACGAGTGGAACGGATCCGCGCGACATGGAATCCCAGAACGTGTCGACATCGGGGGAGACATGCTCGAAGGAAACCTCTTGGACGACCACGTTGTGAAAACCTGCGCTCAACATCTCACGGCGCATCTTGGCCGGGTCACTGAGTGGAGGCTCACCGTCGCCGAAGGCGAGCCCAGTCATCACACCACGGATAGCGCGGTAGAGCGCGCGCAGGGTAGGCACGCTCTCGGCGGGGGTCCACGCAGAGACGATGGCGCGTCCGCCCGGGCGGAGCACGCGGTTGAGTTCGCGTAGGCCTGCAGCGCGGTCGCGGAAGAACATCAGGCCGAACATGGAGAAGGTCGCATCAAAGCTCGCGCGTTCGTAGCGCAGCGCGTGCCCGTCGCCGAGTTCGACCTGGATGTCTTCGGCTCGGGTGCGGGCCACACGCGCGCGCAGATGCTCAAGCATGGCCTGTGAGAAATCCATGGCGGTGACCTGATATCCGCGGCTTTCGGCGAGCAATGCCAAGGTACCGGGACCACTGGCAACGTCGAGCACCCGGGAACCGTGGGGGAGCATGGCGAGATCGAGCGCGTAGTTTGCGTACTGTTCGAAGAAGGGCACCGTGTCGGCCACGTAGGCGTCGGCGACTTGGTCCCAAGTCTCCGGAGAAAGCAGCGGGTTGCGCACTTCTGCATCGGGCAACCAGAACGAGAGAGCGTCGAGGGTTTCCTTCATCGGTTTTTGACCTTTCACACAACCCCGGACGATGCGGGAGCGCTGCGCACTGTGCGATATTCTCGAGCAAGAAGGGAGCTGGCCTCAGGAAAGAACGCGGACTCTCTATCGAACCAGAGCAGACGCCGGGAGGTGCGTGTGAAGGCTGCTTGTACAGACTCGGCGCAGGCACTCAGATGGGTCTTGCCGGTGCTCGTGCGCGGGAGTTCCCGGTACAGCAAGATGGCTACCGGAATCGCGGCACAGGGCAGCGAGCGAGCGAGCGCTGCGAAGAGCGCTTCTTCGTCGGGCGGCTCGCGTACGGCGAGTGCCGCAGCAACGCGCGGTTGGTCCTTGGGCCCGCGAATCACAAACGCAGCGGCCGCATGGACGTACGGAAGCTCTTCGAGGCGGTGCTTCACCTCGTTGAGGTGAATGCGCACGCCGTCGATTTTGAACTCGTGATCCTGGCGTCCGATGTAATGTATCTGGCCCTGAGCGTCGGCCTGCACGATGTCACCCGTGCGGTAGTAGCGAACGCCATCGAGTTCGACGAAGGCCTTGGCGTCTTCTTCGGGGCGATTCCAGTAGCCGCGCATGATCTGCTCGCCTGTTATCAAGAGTTCGCCCTGTGCGTTCTCGAGCTGTGCGATCTGGCCGTCGGCCAAGCGCAGTCGTGCCTGAGAGCCGTCGTGGAGAGTGCCGATGGGGACAGCCGCCTCGCTGACGGGTCCGAGGGATGGCTTGCGGTAGCAGGCGCAGCCCACAGTGAGCTCGGTGGGGCCATAGGAATTGATGAACGCCAGGTTGGGCATGCGCGACAGCCAGTGGTTCACGACCCTGGGATTGCAGACCTCAGCGCCGGTTTGCAGCATGCGCAGCGAGCTGATGTCGTGGTGGTCGAGTGAGTGTCCGTCGCCAGTCATCAGCGCCAGGATGGTGCCGACCGCGTAAAAGTGCGTGACGCGATAGCGCTCGATGATGCGCAAGAGCAGCGTAGGGACCGGGAGCTCAGGCGTGAGGATAACGGTGGCGCCGAAGTAGAGGGGCAAAAAGACGTCCATGATGGAGACGTCGAAGTGGAAGGGGCCCGTGTTCATACAGACGTCGCCGTCGTGGATGTCGGCATGCGCGTTGTGAGCGTAGAAGAATGCCCCAATGCTCCGATGCTCGATGAGCACACCCTTGGGGCGGCCCGTGGAGCCCGACGTGTACATCATGTAGGCGACATCGGCCGGGTCCACCTGAGGCAGGAGCACGTCAGGGAAGGGCAGGCCGTCTTCGAGGGAGATAGTAGTATCCACGGCCAGGTACGGGTAGTCCGCAGCGAGGTGACCTAGCTCGGCCTTGCCGAGCACGAGCAAGGGCCGCGCGTCCTCCAGCATGAACGTGAGTCGGGCTTCGGGGGTGTTCGGATCCAGGGGCACGTACATTGCGCCCGTCTTCACGATGGCGAAGATCGATACCACCGTATGCAGTGCCTTGCTGCCGAAGACCGCCACCCGATCGCCAGGCTGGACGCCGCGAGTGACTAGCTCTCGCGCCAGGCACTCGGATAGCTCGTGCAGCTCACCGAAGGTGAGGCTGCCTTGGGCGTCACACAGCGCTTTCTGCGCTGGCCAACGCTGCGCGCCCCGTTCAGTGAGTGAACCAAGCGTGAACGCGCTGCCAACCGTGACGCTCGAGGAGGGAGTGCAGCTAGCGAAGCCGGACATGGCGCTCGTTTCGGTGAGGTGACGACGGGTTCCTAGAGAGGGTGGGAGATGGAGTTCGTATCCGTCACAGCTCGGGATCACTTTCTTGCGCCTCCGCCTGACAGTTCGGGGCCCTTCCCGACACTTGAGTGTTGAGCACGGAAACGCGCACCGCTTCCGCTCCGCCCTTCGAGGAAAAGGACTCGCACCATGCGACTCGTGGCATTTAGTGAAGTGCTGCCGGGAGAACCGGTTACCAACCGCGATTTGGCGCAGCGATTCGGCCTGCACGAGCAGTGGCTCGATAGTATGACCGGAAACCGCAGTCGCTACTTCTGCCGTACGGACAGCCCGGCGGGCATCCCCAAGTGCACAGGTGATCTGGCGACGGCGGCCGGGGAAGAAGCGCTCGAGGCGGCCCAGCTGACGCCCGACGAGCTCGACTTCTTGATCCTCACCACGGCCTCACCGGACCATCTCATGCCGGCCACGGTGAATTTGGTAGCAGAGCGGCTCGGGATCAACAACGTACCGACGCTGCAGCTCACTTCCGGCTGCGCAGGTGCGCTCCAGGGCTTGTACACGGCGCGCGCTTTGCTCGCGGCGGGTGCGCGGCGTGGACTGGTGATCGGTGCGGACACCTGCCTAAAACTGTGGCCCAAGAACCGCGAGCTCAAGCAGATGAAGCCTGCGGAGATGATCAACTTCGCCCTGTTCGGAGACGGCGCGGGTGCCGCAGTCGTGGACGCGAATTTGAAGGGGCCCGGACTCGTGCTCGAGCACATGTTTCTGCGCACGATAGGCAAGGGCCGCAAGCCTGCACAGGTGGTGCGCTGGTTCGGAGCCGATGGCGCGCCGATGATCACGCTCGCGAATGGCACGCAGGCACCCGAGCCCATGGGCGAAGAGGACTACAAAGCCATCGAGCGCCACGTGCCCGAGATGTCCAGTGCGATTCTCGACGAGCTGAGCACAGCCACGGGATGGCGAGTGGCGGAAGTGGAGCATGTTCTCACGCCGCAGCTCAACGGTGTGATGACAGAGAAGATTCGTGAGCAGCTGGGAGTACGCGCAGAGCAGGCCGTGCCCTGCGTGGCCGAGACGGGCAATAACGGGAACGCACTGCCCTTCATCCAACTCAACCGTCTGATGAAGCGCATTGCGCGCGGAAACGGCGTCGGCGGACGCGTGATGGTGGCCACCGTGGAATCTTCGAAGTGGATCATGTCCGGGATGGCGCTGCGTCACGTGATGGAGGCGCACCATGCTGGCTGAGGTCCCCGAAAAAAAGCGGCCTGCCACACCGCTGGCCGAGTTGCGTACCTTGAAGCGCAGCGGCTTCTCGGAGTTCGGCCGCGTACAGAACCTGCTTCGGCAGCTCACCTCTACGCTCGATCTCGAAGCGGCGGGCAGCATGCTGGCTGGATTGGAGCGCGGTGCGCTCGAGGCGACCGGTCTACGTGAGCAACGCATTGCTTTGCTCGGCGGCTCGACCTTCAACGCGCTCCCGAACTTGCTCACAGCGATGCTCGTGGAGCGCGGGATCGTACCCAAGGTGCGGCTCGGTGGGTTCAACCAGTGGCGCTTCGAGGTGCTGGGTGGCGCGCCCACGCTGAGCGACCTCAAGCCTCGCCTGGTAGCCTGCTTGCTCGACGATCAGGTGATTTTCGAGCGGGCTCAAGGAGCGTTCGATCTCGGAGTCATCGAGGGGATCTGCAGCGCGTTTCCGCACGAGCTCTCGAACTGGATCGATCTCTGTCAGGCTACGCTTGGTGGCACGCTGGTGCTCTCCACGCTCGCGCTCTCCCCCATGCGCAGCGACCGCGTGATCGACTACCGCAACAAGGCGCGCCTTTCGGTGGCTTTTGCGCGCATGAACGCCGAGATCCTCAGTCTTTCACGGACCAAGGCGCGGGTGGTGGTGCTCGACACGGCTGCTCTGATCGAGCGCTCGGGTAGGGCCTTCGCTGAGGATCGGCTGCGTCACGCCAGCGGGCAGGTGTATGCGGGGGAATTCCTGCGCGCGTACGCACAGGAGCTGACGCGCATCGCCGTCGCGGACTTGGGCCAAGCCAAGAAGTGCTTGGTGCTCGACCTGGACAACACGCTCTGGTCGGGCGTGGTGGGCGACGATGGCGTAGGCGGCATTCGCCTGGGCGGAGGCTATCCGGGCTCAGCGCATCAGGAGCTGCAGTCGTTGGCCCGCGACCTGATGGCCCAGGGCGTGATGCTTACGGTGTGCTCCAAGAACGATGATCGCGTGGCCCGCGAAGCCATCGACACTCACCCGGAGATGGTGCTCAAGTCAGATGCCTTCGTAGCCATCACGGCCAACTGGGAGCCCAAGCCAAACAACCTTCGAGCGCAAGCAGCGGCGCTCAACATCGGCACGGACGCCATGGTGTTCGTGGACGACAACCCTGCAGAGCGCGAGCTGATGCGCCAGGTACTCTCCGAAGTGCAGACGGTGGAGTTGCCGGCCGAGCCTGCTAGCTACGCCTCCCACCTGGCAGCGCGTGGGGATTTCAATTTGTTGGAGATCACCGAGGAGGATCGCGCGCGCACCCGCATGTATGTGGCGCAGACCCAGCGCGTGGAGCTCGAGCGTTCGGCAGATAATCTCGAGGACTACCTGATGAGTCTGGAGTCCACGCTCATCCTCTCACCGCTCAACCCGCTGAACCGTGGGCGCGTCGTGCAGCTGTTCGGCAAGACCAACCAGTTCAATATGACTGGCATCCGCTACAGCGAGGACGAGATCACACGGCGAACCGCCGACGGGGATGTTTCCTTTGCCTGTGCTCGTCTGACCGACCGTTTCGGCGACAACGGTTTGATCGCGGCGCTCTCCATCGCTCGAATTCCAGGGGGTGCGTGGGCGATCGAAAACTTTGTGCTGAGCTGTCGCGTGTTCTCACGCCACGTAGAGCACGCCCTGGTGACGCTCGTGCTCGAGGCGGCGCGCAAGCGCGGAGTCGCCGAGGTGCATGCAGGCTTCGTCGAGACCTCCAAGAACAGCAAGTTCGCTGGATTCTATTCGGAGCTTGGCTTTGCTGAGTCCGGCGGCGCACAGGGGCTTCACTTCGTGCGCGCGCTCGACGCCATGCCTGAGCTGCCGCGCTGGATTCGAATTTCGCAAGAAGCAGGGGTGTTCCATGGCATCTGAAGAATTGGTCAAGCACGTGGTTTCGCTGCTGCTCGACGTCGACGAGACGCAGCTCTCCCGTGATCTGCCGCTCAACGAAGTCCCCGGTTGGGATTCCGTGAACGCACTGCGGGTACTCGTGTACCTGGAGCAAGAGGTGGGGCATAAGCTCGACTACGAACGCTTCATGGCGGCGGAAAGGCTGGGCGACTTGTGGGTCGCTCCGAGCGCGCGTCCCGGAGCGATGGTGTCGTGACTACGGCGATTCGCGAGTTTCCTGCCGCGAGGAAGCAGACCTACGCGTTCCTCGAAGACGCACGCCAAACCTGCCACGTATATCTGATGGCCGACGTGGACGCGACGCGTCTCTCTGCTGCGCGTGCGGAGGCAGGTGGGAAGCTGAGCTTCGTGAGCTTCGTGGTGAAGGCCGCCGCGGAGGTCATCGCCGACATTCCGGACGCACGGGTCGTGTTGCAAGACGGCTTGTGGCCGCGTCTGGTGCACGTGAAAGATGTACACGCCAAGGTGCTGTTCGACAAGAACGTCGAGGGCCAGCGCTGCGTGCTTTCGGGCACGGTAGAGCACGCGGACCGATGTTCGGTAGAAGAGATCCAGCAGGTCGTCGACCATCACAAGCTGGCGCGTGTAGACAGCAATGGACCATTCAAACAAGTGCGCAGCCTCCAGCGTCTGCCACTCCCCTTGGTTCGTTTGATCTACCGCGCGGTGCTGCGAAATCCGTTCCGCCGTGCGCGACTGCAAGGCACTTTTTCGGTGACTTCGGTGGGGCAGGAGCCCGTGCGCGCAATCTTCCCGATGATCGCAAGTTCTCTCGGCTTCGGTGTGGGGCGCGTCGCGGAAGCTCCAGTCGTGCGTGACGGTCGCGTCGTGGTGGCACAGACCTTCACTTTGTCTCTCGCATTCGATCACCGCGTGCTCGACGGGGCCATTGCCTCTGAGGTGCTCGCGGCGGTCAAGAGCCGTCTCGAAAGGTGGGGAGTATCATGAGCTCGACGACCACGAGCACCGACGTGTTGATCGTGGGTGGTGGACCCGCAGGTGCATTGCTTGGATTCCTTCTCGCGCGTGAGGGCGTGAGCGTCATTTTGGCGGAGAAGGAATTCACGGTGGAGCGCACTTTCCGTGGGGAGACCATCGCAGCACGATCGGTGCACACCCTCAATCGCTTGGGTTTCGGGCCGGCGCTCAAAGAACACGGATTTTTGGAGCTCACCGGCATCGCGCTTTGGGAGAAAGGCAGACGCATCGTCCACGTGGACTATCGGCGCTTCCCTATCGACGCATTGCCCATCGACATCCCGCAGCCAGCGTTAATCGGGGCGTTTCTGGACGCGGCGCGCAAGCTCTCCTCCTTCACCATGCTGCCTGGGGTACGCTTCTTGGAGCTCCTGGAGGAGGACGGAACGGTCACGGGAGCCCAGCTCAGTGAGCGTGACGGCACGCGCATCACCGTGAAGGCCCGCTTGGTCGTGGGCGCCGACGGGCGCTTCTCCAAGGTGCGCAAGGCTTCGGGACTGCAGGCCGTGATCGAGCCGATGGCGCGGGACTTCTTGTGGTTCAAGTTGCCTCGCCCCGACAACTGGGGGAATGACGGACAGCTCGTGGTGCACGAGGGCAAGCACCTCGTGATCTTGCCGACCTACCCGGACATGCTGCGCGTTGGGTACAACCTGCCCAAGCACGGCTTCTCGGAGATTCGAGAGCAGGGGTTCGAGGCATTCAAGGCTGGTATCATCGCACTCGACCCGCGCCTGAAGGAGTCGGTCGAGAGCGCGATCCGCGAGTGGGCTGATACTTCATTCCTGGAGATCTTCACGGCGGAGATGCGGGAGTGGGCCCGTGAAGGACTGATCTTGATCGGAGACGCCGCGCACACGGCGACGCCGATCCTGGGTCAGGGAGTGAACCTCGCGATCCAAGACTCCGTTTTCCTCGCGCCCACCATTGTGCAGCACATGCTGCACGGGAAGGGAGCGATGCCCAAGAGCGCGCTCGACGCGTTTGTGGAGAAGCGTCGCAATCATAAGGACATGATCACGCGCTTTCAGCGCATCCAGGAGCGCAATCTCGCCCAGTCGAAGCCGCTCCGCACCTTCCTGCGCCGTGCGCGCTTGAAAGCGCTCGATCTCTTCCCCTTCAAGTATCTCCTGCTCGATAAGGTGATGAACTCGCCCCAAGAGTCGGATCCGGAGTATCGCCGTGACGCCGCTGAGTGAAGCCAAGCACTTCGTGGCCCTCCACGCGCGTCATATGGGCTTCAAAGGGCCTTTTGTGGCGCGCACGCTCGGACGCATCAAGACGCTCGACGGTGAAGGCGCTGGTGCTTGGGTCGACGAATGGGCCCGCGAGGCGGGAGCGCTGGCGCAGCAGGGTAAGCTAACCGCGGCGGCGAACTTGTACAACTTGGCTCGTTTCCCCGTGGCGGACAGTCCGCGGAAACAGGAGGCGGCCAACGAGGCTGCGCGGGTGTTTGCGCAGCATCTCCGGGCATCCCAGGCGGGCGAACGTCGGGTGGCGCATGTTCACGGCACTGCGGTTCCATTCCTGTTCAGACCGGGTCCCCATGCGGGCGCACCGCTCGTGGTGTTGATGGGCGGCATCGTATCGCTCAAGGAGCAATGGGGCGGTTTTCTGGGGCTCGGCGCGCGCCTGGGGTGTGCCGTGGCCATCGCAGATTTTCCTGGCGTAGGAGAGAACCGTCTGACCTACACACGTGGAGCATCGCGCCTGTTCGGTGCCATCATGGACGCTTGCTCCGATGCTGCGGATGCCACTCGTACACAGGTTGTAGCGCCGAGCTTCGGTGGACACCTCGCCATGCTCGAAGTGCTCCAGGACCCTCGCATTTGCGGGATCGTTACGGTAGGTGCGCCAATCTCATGTTTCTTCAGGGACGCGAAGACGCGCCGCCAGATTCCCTTCATCACACGGCGTGCGCTTGAGCACACCACAGCGAGCAGCGACGGATGCTTGAATGAGTGCCTCGAGTCGCTCGCGCTCTCGAAGGAAGAGATAGCGCGGCTTCACGTGCCGATTCTGTACGTAGCCAGCTTGCGTGACGAGATTATCCCGGTGGATGAGTGGCGCACGGCCGAGGCGCTCAACAGCAACGTGCACGTAGTTGCCTTCGACGACGTGCACGGATCCCCCAGTCACCTCGCGAGCACGCGTCTGCTGATTCTGAGCGTGCTGTGTCGACACGCGGGGAAGGCCCGACTCTCCGGATGGCTGCGGCGCGGTGCCGATTTCGCAGCCCTTCTCACCTCGACTTTCCAACGTCACTCCTTTGCATGAGGCAACGTCATGGCTACTGAAGATCCCAAGGAACTGATCGCAGTTGTGGGCATGTCTGGTCGTTTTCCGAGTGCGCCAGACGTCGACAGTCTCTGGCAGCTTTTGATGGATCGCGGTGACGCGATCAAACCAATCTCCAAGGAGCGCTGGGATACCTCGCAGCAATTGGACCCCGAGAAGGTGATTCAATCGGTGGGCGGTTTTCTCACCGAGGTAGATCAATTCGACCCGATGTTCTTCGGCATTTCACCGCGCGAAGCGGAGGACATCGACCCACAACATCGGCTCATGTTGGAGGCGAGCTTCAACGCCCTCGAAGACGGCGGGCAGCCGATGGAGAAGCTGCGTGAGTCGCGTACCGGCGTCTACGTCGGAGCCTCGTGGCACGATTACGAGATCCTGCGCAAGGAACACGGTGCGTCGCCGACTCAACACACAGCTGTGGGCAATGCGCTCGACATGATCGCCGCGCGCGTGTCCTACTTTTTCAAGTTCAAAGGGCCGAGCCTGACAGTCGAGACGGGATGCTCGTCTTCACTGGTAGCTTTGCACCTGGCTTGCCAGGCGCTTCGTGCCGGTGAGATCGATGGCGCGCTGGTGGGTGGGGTGAATCTGCTCCTCGCACCGGATGTGTCGGTGGGCTTGACGCACTTCGGCGGCCTCTCTCCCGATGGGCGCTGCAAAGCCTTTGCTGCGTCTGCGAACGGATTCGTACGGGGTGAGGGCGTGGTCGCTCTCTATGTGAAGACCCTGGAGCAAGCGCTCGCGGACGGGGATCAAATCCACGGCGTGATCGCGCGTACCGTGGTCAACAATGACGGCGGCGGCGACAGCCTGGTCACGCCCTTTTCGCTGGGCCAGGAAGACCTCTTGCGACGGGCCTACGGCGCGGGCTTTCCGCTCGACAAGCTGGCCTACGTAGAGGCGCACGGTACCGGCACATCACGCGGTGATCCGATCGAGACAGCGGCCATCGGCAGCTTGCTCGGGCGTCCGCGTTCTGCCGAGAGCGGGCCGCTCGCGCTGGGTTCGATCAAGACCAACATCGGACATCTGGAGGCGGTTGCGGGGTTGGCCGGATTGGTCAAGGGGTTGCTCTCACTCAAGCACGGGGTGGTGCCGCCGAGTCTGCACTCGGAGGTGCTCAACCCAGCCATCCCCTTCGACGACCTGAATCTGCACGTGGTGCGCGAGCCGTACACTCTGCCGAGCGGCGCCGATGTCTACGTGGGTGTGAACTCCTTTGGTTGGGGAGGCACCAATGCGCACGTGGTACTCAGGCGCGCGCCGGAGCCCGCAGCCCGTCCAGCAGAGAGCGTGCAAGGGCCGCTGCTAGTTCCCATCTCGGCCCACAATGATGCTGCGCTCGTGATGCGTGCCAAGGACCTCTGCGCGGTCATCGACCAGCAGGAGACCTCACTAGACGCGTTGGCAGGGACCTTGGGCCTCAGGCGCACCCAGCACGCGCAGCGCGCAGTGGTGGTCGCCGAAGACCTCACGGAGCTCAAGCAGAAGCTAGCGCGCTTCGTCGCAGACCCAGGCTCAGTCGAAGAGGAGGTCATCCAGGGTCGTGCCCGCACGCGCAAGCGCGTGGCTTTCGTGTTTCCGGGGCAGGGCTCGCAGTGGGCTCAGATGGGCAAGCAGCTCTTTGCCACAAGCTCTCGCTTTGCGGAGGTCATCCGGCATTGCGCGCAGGCCCTACGCCCGTTTGTCGCATGGGACTTGGTGGAATTCGTATCGGGTGAAGCCGGAGACGGCTGGCTCGACGGCATCGACACATTGCAGCCCACGCTTTGGGGGATGTCGGTGGCGTTAGCCGAACTCTGGCGCGAGGCAGGTGTGGAGCCTGACGTCGTGATCGGGCACAGCATGGGGGAAGTCGCTGCGGCCACGGTGGCCGGAATTCTTTCCTATGAAGACGCGGCGCGGGTCATCGCGCGCCGCAGCGCCATCGCGCAGAGCAAGGCTGGGAAGGGGCAGATGCTCGCCGTGGATCTCGACATCGACGCGGCGCGCGCGGCGCTCGCGGGATTCGAGAACAAGGTCTCGCTCGCCGTCAACAACGGACCGACCTCGTGCGTACTCTCGGGCGATACGGACGCCATCGGTATGCTCAAGGAGCTGCTCGAGGCAGAGGGGACGTTCTGCCGCCTGGTGCGCGTGGATTTCGCTTCCCACTGCCATCAGATGGACGAATTCAAGGCCGAGCTGTTTACGACGCTCGAGGAGATTCGCCCCCAGGTTGGCGTCACGAAGCTCATGTCCACCGTGCTCGTGCGTGAGGTCGAAGGCGGCGAGATGGACGCTTCGTATTGGGTCAAGAATCTGCGTGAGCCCGTGCTGTTTGCTCACGCGATGACCAAAGCCTTCGACGAGGGCGTGACCCATGTGATCGAGGTGAGCCCGCATCCCGTGCTCACGCCGGCCATCGAGCAGCTCGCGACGCTGCGAGAGGATGCACCGAGCGTGCTCGGCACCTTGCGCCGAGATTGCGGCAGCATGCGAGATTTGGCGGATGCCTTTGCGCGTGCTTACGTAGCGGGACTACACCCGCTTTCGCGCTTGCCGAGGCACGCGTGTGCCCCACTCCCGGCGTATCCCTGGCAACGCAAGCGCTACTGGGTCGAAGGCCAGCGAGGACGCGTCCGGGGCAAGGCGAGCGTGGACCTGACCCTGAGCTCTTCGCCCATCGAGCAAGGAGCCTTCGAAGGCAGGCTCGAGCTCAGTCGTCAGGAAAACCCTTGGCTCAACGATCACAAGGTGCACGAGGCGGTGGTGCTGCCCGGGGTGGCCATGATGGCCTATGCAGTGCAAACCGCGCGCGCGCGTACGGGAGTCATGCCCAAGACGCTCTCGGGTGTGCGATTCATCGCCAATCTGACGCTGGGGGATGAGCCCGTTCAGCTTGTGACCTTGTGGCGGGACGACGTAGCAGAGGGCGGAAGCTTTACGCTGCTCTCGCGCGCTGAAAGTGGCGCAGGGGGCTTCACGGAGCACGCCTCGGCGCGCTGCGAGGGGCAGCGAGAGCTGAGGGCGCCTGTGAGCTTTCCCGAGCAGCTCGTGGGCGCACCTCGGGTTTCTCCAGAGAGTTTTTATGCTGCGTGCGGCGCGCGTGGTTTGAATTATGGCCCGGCCTTTCAGGGCGTGACGCAGCTCTTCGTTCGCGGGGATGAAGCGCTCGGGGAGGTGCGGCTCAGCTCGAGTTGCCGCGCATCGGTTCGCGCGCACGGTCTGCACCCCGCGCTGTGGGACGGCGCGTTGCAGGTGTCGCTCGCGTTGTGCGGAGGAAGCGAGACCGTGGTGCCCACGCGTGTGGGGCGCGTGTTGTTCCTGGATGGCTTCGAGACGCCGGTGACGCACCTGTGGTCTCACGCCAAGCGCCGCGATGAGACGCACTTCGATCTGACGTTCTATGCGGACGACAAGCGAGCCTTGATGGTGCTCGAGGGACTCACGCTGGAGAAGCTGGCCGAAGCGAGTGCTGCGCGGATTGATGACGCGCGTGTGCATCGCCTGATCTGGCAGCAAGCGAACAGGGCGGCCAGCGAGCGCAAGCCGGGCTCAGTCGTCGTGTGCGGAGCCGCCGAGGACGGCGCCGAGGCCCTGGCTGCAGCCCTAGTGTCTTCGGGCATTCGTGCGACGCGTGCTTCTTACGCATCTGCTGCTGTCGATCCCGACCCCAAAGCCTGGGGCGTAGCCCTTACTACGCCAGCCATGGCCGAGGTGCTCGTCTTCGTGGCGCCACGCGGGGGGGAGATCAGCGTCCATAAACGCGCCCTCGTTGCTCTCACGGCTCTCGTGCGTGCTGCGAGCGCCATGCCTTCGGCTCCGCGTATGTGCGTGGTCACCAGTCGGGCGCAACGCGCGCGCAGCCAAGAGCGACCAGCCCCCGAGGGAGCACTCTACTGGGGCTTCACGCGCGTGCTCCGTCGCGAGCACCCAGAGCTTGCTCCGACCTTGATCGACGTGGACCCGAGTGTGGAAGGATGGGCGCACCCATGCGCGGCCGAGCTCGCTGCTGCTGACATGGACGATCAGGTGCTTTTGCGGGGCGAGCAGCGTCTGGTGGGGCGGCTTGTACGCGGGGACGAAAGTGACGAACAAACGGAACCACGCGCCTACCGCACGCCGGCTCAGCCGTTCCAGCTCTACTCGCGCAAGCCTGGATTCTGGGACGCACTCACCTATCGCCCGCTGGTACGCCGCGCGCCGGCGGCCGACGAGGTCGAAGTGCAAGTGACCGCGGCGGCGCTCAACTTCATCGACGTGATGAAGGCGATGGGGACTTACCCAGGTCTCGACGGGACCGCTGCACTGCTCGGCGGCGAGTGCGCAGGACGTGTGGTGCGTGTGGGCTCTCAGGTGAAGGATCTGAGAGAAGGAGACCGCGTCGCGGCCTGCGCCTTTGGAGCATTTTCTTCCCATGTCAACTTGCGCGCGCGCCACGCACAGCGCGTGCCCGAGCATCTCAGCTGCGAGCAAGCAGCGGCGTTGCCGTTGGTGATGCTCACGGCCTGGTACGGCCTGCATGAGTTGGCGAGGCTCGAAGCGGGCGAGACGGTGCTCATCCACTCGGCTGCGGGTGGCCTGGGTCTAGCCGCCATTCAGGTAGCCAAGCTCAAGGGCGCGCGCGTCATCGCCACGGCCGGCAGCGCCGAGAAGCGCCGCATGCTGAACGACATGGGTGTTGCACACGTGTTCAACTCGCGTGACACAGCCTGGGCCGACGAGGTGCGCACGGTGACTGCGGGTCGCGGTGTGGACGTGGTGCTGAATTCGCTCACGGGCGCGGCGATAGCGCAAGGGCTCGAGGTGTTGGCCGAGGACGGGCGCTTCATCGAGGTCGGCAAGAAAGATATCTACAGCGGCCGCAATCTGAGTCTTTTTCCCTTCAAAAAGGGCATCAGCATGTCCGCCGTGGATTTGGCTGGGCTCATGGAAAGAAGGCCTGAGCGTTTCGCACGGCTCTACGAGGAGCTGTGGCGGCACGTCTCCGATGGAACGTTGTCGCCTCTGCCCACTCACGTCTTTCCATTCAGCGACGCCGCGGAGGCGCTGCGCGTCATGGCGCGCGGTGAGCATGTCGGGAAATTCGTGTTGAACGCGCCGGAGAGCGTGAAGCACGTGGCGCCGGAGCCGCTGCGCGACGGGCAGTTCCGAGCGGAGGGTGCCTACGTGATAAGCGGCGGCCTCGGTGCACTTGGTCTCTCGCTGACGGAATTCATGGCAGAGCGCGGCGCGCGAAACTTCCTCCTCCTCGGGCGCAACGAGCCCAACGCCGACGCGCGTGCTCGGATCGGACGGCTCGAGGAGAGGGGCGTTCGCATCTTCACCGACAGCGTCGACGTGGCAAACGCCGAAGCGCTAGCGAGTTGTCTCCAAAAGGCTCGCGGCGCGGCAGGACCGCTGCGCGGCGTGATTCACGCAGCGGGTCTGCTCGACGACGCCACGGTGTTGAACCTGAGTGCGTCTCAGCTCGAACGCGTGCTTGCGCCCAAGGTCGATGGCGCCCGCCATCTCGATCGCTTGACGCGTGAGGATCCGCTCGACCTGTTCGTGCTGTTCTCGTCTGCGGCCGCGTTGGTGGGCAATGCCGGCCAGGCCGCCTACGCGGCGGGAAATGCCTTCATGGATGCACTCTCCGAGCGCAGGCATGCCGAGGGACAACCAGCATTGAGTGTGCACTGGGGGCCCTTTGCCGGGATAGGTCTCGCTGCTCAGGACGACGCGCGTGGCGCGCGCCTCTCCGAGCGAGGCATGGGCAGCTTCCAGCCAGAGGAGGCCTGGCGAGCGCTCACGCACTTCCTCGAGCAAGACCGGGCTGTGGTGGGATACGTTCCCATCGAGCTGCGTCAGTGGTTCGATGCCTATCCCGACACCGCAGCTCTCAAGAGCTGGCAGCTCTTGCAACAGGCGGCCCAGAGCGGAACCGCCAATACGGCAAGCGGTGAGTTCGCCTCCCAGCTGCGTAACAGCGCGGATCCTGCGCGTCGCGAACTAGCGGAGATCAAGGTGCGCGAGTTGGCAGGACGCGTGCTCCGCCTCGACCCGAGCACCATCGACCGCGACACGCCATTCAAGGCACTTGGCCTCGACTCGCTGATGGGACTCGAGCTGCGCAATCGTCTCGAGTCGGCCTTCGGCTTGAGGCTCTCTCCCACGCTCCTTTGGACCTACGGCAACCCGCGCGCGCTCGCTTCGGTGTTGTGCGACCGCGTGTCCGAGGTCGAGCAGGTTTGATCCGCAACGAGGCCGTAACCGAGTCTCCCCTCACCGATAAAGGCGTCCACCATGGAATCAAGCAAGAACACCGCGACTGACCCGTTGACCCGCGCCATGGAGACGATCAAGCGCCTCAAGGCGCAGCTCGATGCCCAAGGAGGCAACCAACCTCTGGCCGTAGTGGGTGTGGGTCTGCGGTTTCCGGGCGAAGTGAACACACTCGCGGGGTATTGGGACGTGCTCTCGCAGGGGCGCGACCTCGTGAGCGTCATGTCCAACGCGCGCAAGGCGCCCTTCGCTGCGGAGTGGGAGAAGCTTCCGCACAAGGGAGGTTTTCTCGCCGAGGTGCTCGGGTTCGACGCAGCGTTCTTCGGCATCAGTCCGCGCGAGGCGCGCGCCCTCGACCCGCAGCAGCGCCTCTTGCTCGAGGTGGCCTGGGAAGCACTCGAACAGGGAGGGCTCGCGCCGGATCGTTTGCAGGCCGTGCGCACTGGCTTGTACGTAGGGGTCACGGGGCAGGACTACCGTGATTGGCAGCGCGGTGAGCCGGACGCGTACTGGGCGACTGGCAACGGTCACTGCTTTGCAGCAGGTCGTGTGGCCTATGCACTGGGGCTCACGGGGCCAGCGGTGGCGGTCGACACAGCGTGCTCGTCTTCGTTGGTGGCGGTTCACCTCGCTTGTCAGGCCCTGCGACGCGGAGAGTGCGATGTTGCGCTCGCGGGCGGAGTAAACCTGGTCCTCTCACCGCGTTCGACCATGCTGGTAAAGGAGACGCGGTCGCTCGCTCCCGATGGGCTGTGCAAGAGCTTCGATGCCCGTGCCAACGGTTTCACGCGTGGTGAAGGCTGCGGCGTCGTGGTGCTCAAGCGGCTCGATCACGCGCTCCGTGACGGGGACCAAATTCACGCCGTCATTCGGGGCTCGGCCATCAATCAAGACGGCCGTTCCTCGGGATTCACCGCCCCCAACGTCCTGGCGCAGACGGCGTTGATCGAAGCCGCGCTCGCCGACGCCCAGCTCACGCCCCGCGACATCGGGCTGGTCGAGGCTCACGGTACGGGCACCTCCCTGGGCGATCCCATCGAGGTGGAGGCGCTGATCAACGCACTGGGCCACAAGAACCGTGGCGGCCCTTTGCACGTCGGCTCCGTGAAGACCAACTTCGGTCACCTTGAAGCGGCGGCGGGTATCGCGGGGCTGATCAAAGCCGTGCTCTGCGTCTCTCGTGCTCAGGTTCCGCCGCTCGTTCACTTTCAAACGCTAAATCCACGCATCGATCTCGGGTCGGCCACGCTCCTGTTTTCCAAGGAGCAGCGCGCTTGGAATCGACAGAGCTCGGGCGCCTGCGCGGGCGTGAGCTCCTTCGGCATGAGCGGCACCAACGCTCACGTGATCGTGGGGCCTGCACCGGAGCTTGAACGAGCGGCGACTCAGACAGCGCCTGTCGCAGGCTTCGAGCTCAGCGCCAAGTCTCGAGAAGCTCTGTGCAAGCTCGCTGCCGGCTATGCCGATGCCCTGGCTAAGCTTACGCCTGCGGACTACGCCGCCTTCGCGTACACGAGCAGTTTGGGGCGAGCGCGCCATGGGGTGCGTGCGCAGGTGAGAGCCACGAATCGAGCACAGGCACTGAGCGCACTGCAGGCGCTCGCGCGCGGTGTGGAGTCGCCAGGGGTTGAACGGCTCGAGGCGTCCGCAGTCGGCATGGAGTTTACGGATCTGCCGCGTCAGGTCGTGGACTTGCCGAGCTATCCGTGGGAGCGCGAGAGCTTTGCGCCGGAGGGCTTCGAGTTAGCTGCGGCGCCTTCCGCGGAAATTTCGGCGCGCACGGCGCCACTGTACGTCACCATGTTCGAGCCGCTCGAGCTTGCGTCCGAGTCCTGCGAGCAGCCGATTGTCGTCGCGGGCGACGATCTTTCGACCATGCGCGCGATCCACGCGAGCCTTCGAGCCGAGGGGCGAAGTTGTGCGGTACTCGCACCGGAGGGCAGTGCCGGATCGGAATTCGTTCAGGGCACACTGCCGTGCGATGACCGCAGCTGGGATACGTTCTGGACACGGCATGCCGAGACTCAAGCCGTCTTGCTCCTGGTCTATCAAGGCGACGCCCTGCCCGAGCAGCTGGAGGGGGGGTGCGTGGAGTCGGGCGCCCGCTTGTGTGCTGCTGTGACGTGCGCGGTTCGGAGTGCGCGGCGCAGCGCCTCTCTGGCGCGCGTGTTCGCTCTCACACGTGGCGCTCAGGATGTTTCCGAACAGGATCTCGCTACGCCAAGTCTCCACGCATTGGTCAACGGTCTCGCACCTGCGCTCGGTCTCGAATTTGGAGCGACCTGGGCCGGTGTGATCGATCTGCCGCGTGTTTCGGCCGAGTGCGATGGCGCTGCGTTATTGCAGGCACTTTCGGCTCCCGCTTCCGAGGACGTGCTTGCGGTTCGCGACGGGAAGGTCTACGGCGCGCGTTTGCAGGCCCTCGGCGAAGCGAAGCGTAACGAACTTCCGATTGCATCCGACGCAACCTACTTACTCACGGGAGGTTTAGGCGGGATCGGGCGGGTTTTGCTCAAGTCTCTGGTCGAGCGTGGCGCTCGCGCTCTGCTCGTCGTAGGTCGGCGTCGCGAGGCTGAACTCGGACGAGAAGCTACAGAGCTGCTCCAGGTTTTGCGCGCTCAGGGCGTCTGCATCTCCTATCAGAGCGCCGACTGCGACGACGCACACGCGCTCGAGAAGGCGCTTGTTGCGCTCTCCGAGATGCCGCCCTTGCGCGGTGTGGTGCACGGCGCTGGTGTGCTTGCGCCAAAGCCGCTCGCCGAGATCGATGCTGCAGGTTTCGAGGCAGCGCTGCGCGGCAAGTTCAGCGGTGCGCTGTGGTTGCACCACTTGACCCAGCAGAAAGACCTCGCGTTCTTCGTGCAGCTTTCCTCGGTTTCCGGTGTGTGGGGGACTGATGGCTACGGCGCCTACGGCGCTGCGAATGGCGGTCTCGACGCTGTCGCGCAGCTGCGTCGTCAGCGGTCCTGCCCCGGCGTGAGCATCGCCTTCGGGCCGTGGGCCATCGAGGGAATGGCCGACGCAGCCTCTCGCGAGAGCTTCGCGCGCATGGGGGTGGCCTCTCTCGATGAGACGCTCGGGTGCGCAAGTCTCTTCACTGCTGCGGAGGCGCGCTGCGTCGTGGCCTGCCCCGTGGATTGGACGCGCTTCGTGGAGGTCATGGCGAGTCGCCGCCCGCGTGCGCTGTTCGCATCGCTTTCGTCAGCGACTTCGAACGCAACGGAGCCCGCCGTAAGCTCGAATCTGCAGTCGGAACTCGCCACGTTGCCCGAACGCGCGCGGGTCGCTCGCATGCGTGACGAGGTGAGCGCGCAGTTGGCACGTATCCTTGGACATCGCGACGTGCGAGGGCTTCGGGACGACGCTGGCTTCTTCGATCAGGGCCTCGACTCGATCATGGCGGTCGATCTCGCGCGAGATCTAGGTGCCGCTTTTGGCGTCGAGCTAAAGGTGGCCGATGTCTTCGCGCATCCGACCGTTGACGAACTCGCTGCGTGCATGCTCGCGCGGCTGACGAAGAGCGCAGCACCAGCGGTGGCCGCCAAGGCGAAGGTACAGGCGTCGCCAAGGACCATCCGCGCACAGCCGAATGGGGATGAGGTGTCCGCGAAGGGCGATGCGCCTCGGCAGGAGGCCATTGCGATTGTCGGCATGGCCGGGCGCTTCCCGGGCGCGGACTCCATCGAGGAGTTCTGGACGCTCCTCTCCGAAGGCCGCGACGCCGTGGGTAAGGTTCCAGGCGATCGCTGGGACGCCGACGTGCTGCATGACGACAGCCCTCTGGCGCGCGGAAAGATCACGACCACTCAGGGTGGCTTCCTGCGCGACGTCGCGCGCTTCGACGCACCGTTCTTCCATATCCCGGCGCGAGAGGCCGACAGTCTTGACCCCCAGCATCGCTTGCTGCTCGAGGTGGCCTGGCACGCGTTCGAGGAGGCCGCGATCGATCCGCGTGGCCTCAAGTGCTCACGCACGGGGGTGTTCGTGGGCATCTCCAACTCAGACTACGCACGCTTGATGGAGCGTGGCGGTCTCGAGCAACTGGATGCCTACTACGGCACCGGCACGGCGCTGAATGCGGCAGCAGGACGCCTCTCTTTTCTCTTGGGGTTGAACGGGCCGGCCTTGGCTGTCGACACCGCGTGCTCTTCTTCACTCGTGGCGCTCCATCTGGCGGTGCGATCCCTGCGCCTTGCGGAGAGTGACATGGCGGTCGCATCAGGCGTCAACGTGATAGCTGCCCCTTCCTGCTCGGTTGCAGTGAGTCGAGCGCACATGCTGTCGCCCGAAGGACGCTGCAAGACCTTTGGTGCCGACGCCGATGGCTTCGTACGCGCGGAGGGCTGCGGTGTACTCGTGCTCAAGCGGCTCAGCGATGCGCGCCGTGATGGAAACCGCGTGCTCGCGCTTATCCACGGCAGCGCCGTGAACCAAGACGGCGCTTCTTCTGGACTCACGGTGCCTAGCGGCAAGGCGCAAGAAGCCGTGATCCGAGAGGCGCTCGCGGATGCCAAGCTCCAGAGCTCGGCCGTCTCGTACCTTGAAGCGCACGGCACCGGGACATCGCTTGGGGATCCGATCGAACTCGATGCGGCCTGGGCGGCGTTGGGCGAGGACCGCAAACCGGGTGAGCCGCTGTTCGTGGGGTCCGTGAAGAGCAACATTGGTCACAGTGAGTCAGCCGCGGGCATGGCAGGTGTGATCAAAACCGTGCTCGCGCTGCGTCATCGGAAGCTGCCCGCTAGCCTCTACTGCGGCGAGCTCAATCCGCGCGTAGCGTGGTCCGACATGAACGTGCGCGTTGTCGATGCGATGACTTCGTGGCGTAGCACGCGGCCCCGCGTGGCAGGCGTGTCGGGCTTTGGTTTCAGCGGTACCAACGCCCACGTGATCTTGGGTGAGGCCGAGGACGCACCCCAAGCTGCAGCTGCAGTTACAGTTACGGATGGACCCGTGCTGCTTCCATTATCAGCTCCTGATGCAGACGGCCTGCTCCGTCTGTCGACAGCTTGGATAAACCGCATCGAGAACGCGGAAGAGCAGGAGCTGCCTGATCTCGCCTACACCGCAGCCACGGGTCGCGCGCAGCTCGCCACGCGTCGCGCGGTGGTGGGGAAGACGAAAGCAGAGTTACTCAAGGCACTCAAGACCGTCCAGGAGTTCACGCCGAAGGCGCGCGCGCCCAAGGTGGCCTTCCTATTCTCGGGACAGGGCAGCCAGTACTTCGGCATGGGCCGTGAGCTGTACGAGAGCGAGCCGGTGTTTCGACGCGTGATCGACCAGTGCGACGCCGTTCTTTCGGGTCTGCTCGGCGTGTCGCTCACAGACCTCATGTTCTACGGAGACGACGTCGAGCGCATCAATCAGACCCGCTATACGCAGCCGTGCCTAGTGGCACTCGAGTTGGCGCTGACCGAGCTTTGGGCATCCTGGGGCGTGACTCCGTGCGCCGTAATGGGCCACAGCGTGGGCGAGATCGCAGCGGCGATTCATGCGGGTGTGATGGGGCTCGAAGCCGGGCTCACGTTGATCAGCGAGCGTGCACGGCTCATGCAAAAAACCGAGCGCGGCGCCATGCTTGCCGTGAGTGCCACGCGCGAACGCGTGGAGGCGTTGCTCGCCAGCGAGCCCCTCGATGTGGCGGCGCTGAATGGTCCAGAGTCCGTGGTGGTCGCGGGAGCGCCGCAAGCAGTCGAGGCCTTTGCGGCCCGTCTCAAGGCGGAAGGTATCGTGGCGCGCCCGCTCGTCGTCTCGCACGCATTCCACTCGCGTCTGATGGAGCCGATCATGGCCGACCTACACAGGGCCATCTCCCGCTTCACGTTCCGAGCGCCCGAGCTACCTCTGGTCGCGAACCTCACCGGGCAGGTGGCGCGGGCCGACGAATACAGCGCTGACTATTGGTGCAAGCATGTTCGAGAGCCCGTGCGCTTTCACGCGGGTGCGGAGACATTGCGGGCCCTCGATGTAGACGTGGTGTTGGAAGTAGGTCCCGACCGCACGCTGATCAACCTTATCCACGCGGCGAATCTTTTGCCCGCTGGCGGAGGCGCACCGTCGCTGCGGCGCGGAACCAAGGAACGTCACAATCTGTGGAATGCTGCCAAGCTACTCTTCGAGTTGGGGCAAAATCTGCTCTGGCGCGAGGTTCAAGCGGCTTCGGGTGGCCGCGCCGTGGCGGCACCACGCTATCCGTTCGCTGAGGAGCGCCATTGGACACGGGTCACGGCCACGGCCGCGCAGCAGTCCTCTCAGCCCGTGATTGGGCGTCGACACTGGGGAACGGAACTGCGCTCGTCTGCATTGTCCGGTCGCGTGTTTGCCTTCGAGCGCAGCGCTGAGTTCCCTGCGTATCTCACCGATCACAGACTCTACGGTACGGTGGTGACACCTGCTGCCTCTCACTTGGCCACGATGTTATCGGCCCTTGGCGCCGACGGTCGCGCGGTGACCCTCAAAGACATGGTTTGCCCGCGAGCGCTGGTCATTAAGGACGACGAGCAGTACGACGCGCAGATCGTTCTTCGTGATGATGCCGGCTCCACGAAGCTCACGATAGAGAGCCTGCTCGACCCCGAGCACGGCACTTTCCAAACCCATATCGCAGCCACGTTGGCTCCTGTGCGCACGGCGGTTGCCCATGCCCTGCCGGACCGCAAGTCCTTTCAGGACTCGGCCGACCGCCACATTCGCGGTGAGGACTTCTATCGCTACTTCCGCGATTTGGGCTACACGCTTGGGCCCTCCTTCTGCTGGATCCACGAGGTCTGGATTCGCGGTGACGAAGCCCTCGTGCGCTACGTTCAACCCAAGCTCCCCGACGCGCTGGCGAGCTACGAGATCTATCCAGGTCTGATCGATTCGTGTTTCCAGAGCATCGCGGGCTTCATGGTGGACGACCGCGCCGCCGAGGCGCTTTCGCTCGCGATTCCCTTCGCGGCCGCGGAGCTCTCCTTCCATGGTCGCCCCAGGCCCGACAGCGAGCTTTGGGGCCACGTGCGGGTACTGCGTGCGGAAGAGCTGCCCCGTGGGCGTTCGCGCGTGGAGACGGCCGACCTCCATCTCTTCACGAACCAGGGTGTGAGCGTATTCGTCGCCAGTGAGTTTCGCGTACGCCACGCACCGCGTGCGGTGCTCGAGCAGAGCTTGAGGGGAGGGGCGCAGCAAGTTTTCGTGCCGAGCTGGATCCAGGAGCAGACGCGCGAAGTTCCAGAGCGTGCGTGCGAAATCGGTCTGTACATCGGCCAGCTCAGGAATGGTTCAAGCGAGAGCGCGCGTGCGGAGGCGTTGCATTTGGAGGCAGCGTTCGAGGCTCGCGGCCACCACGTGACGGTGCTCGAGCGAGTTCCGAGCGAGCTTTCTCTGGACCTCTTGGTCGATCTGCGCTTCAGCGCCATCGCAGACGGTGCTTCGCCAGAAGTGGCCTTGCGCGCCGCCGTGGAGCTCACGGAGACGCTGCGGCAGATCGGGCCCGACCTGCCCTACGCGCTGCTGAGTCCTGCAGAGGATGAGGCAGCTCCCACGCGTGACAGTCAGTGGGGACTTCTGGCCGCGCTGGAAGCCGAGCAGCCCACACGTCGCTTGGTGCGTGTAGCCTTGCAGCAGCGGGTGTCTCAAGAACGAACGGCGCAGGTGCTCGCGCAGGCGGTGGCCACGGGCTTTCCGGAGACGCGGCTCCGTGTCTCCGAAAGGGACATCGAGGTGCTTCGGCTCGAACCGATGGTCCACGAAGGAGTGGATGCTCCGATCGACGGCGGAGTACTGATCAGCGGTGGTCTCGGAGCACTCGGCCTGAGTGTGGCGACCATCGCGGTCGCACGGGGCGCCAAGGCCGTGACGCTGATGGCGCGTTCTGCGCCTGACGAGATTGCCCAGGGTGTCATCGACAAGCTCAGGCAAGCCGGCGTCGAGATCGCGGTCGTAAAGGGCGATGTCACCGAACTCGAGGCGTGTCGGCGTGCGGTCAGCACGGCCCGCGCCCTGGCATCCCTGCGCAGCGTGTTCCATCTGGCTGGCGTAAACGACGATCGCGCGTTCGAGCGACTCGAGCCCGCCGACTTCGAGAAGGCGTTCGCCGCCAAGTGCCGCGGTGCCGTGGCGCTGGCCGAAGCCGCAGCGGACGAGTCGCTGCAGAGCTACGTGCTCTTCTCTTCAGTGTCGAGCGTCCTAGGATCCGCAGGGCAAGTAAACTACGCCGCTGCCAACGGCTACCTGGACGGCTTGGCTCACGCACTGTCTGCCCGCGGTGTGCCCGCGCGCAGCGTGAACTGGGGGCCCTGGGTGCCGGAGGCCAAGAGCGGCATGGCGGCAACTGAGGCCGTGCGGAGAGCCGCGGAACGCGCAGGTCTGCGTCCATTGACCGACGCAGAGGCCGCGCCCCTCGTGTCGTTGGCGGCTTCGGGCTCGGCACCAAGACTGGTGGCGCTCGCAGCGGACTTTGACCGCTACGTGGCCCATCTCGGAGGACACCCAAGGGCGCAGCTGGTGAGTCGCCTCGCGCGACGTCCCCGAGCGGAGGACCCTACAGAGGCTGTCAGCGCGCCGCGCGGCTATCTTCATGCTCAGCTCTCACCGCTCGACACCGACGGGCGCGAAGAGGGCTTGCGTCAAGCTCTGCGCGAGCTGGTGGTGGGCGTGCTCGGCGAGGAGCGAGCCGTGGACGATCACGCGGGCTTTTCGGAGATGGGCGTGGATTCCATCATGGCCATCGACCTGCGCACCAAGCTTGCTCACGCGCTGGGTATCGACCTGCCGGCGACAGTCGCTATCGACTACCCCACGGTTGCTGCCATGGCGAGCTACGCGGTCTCGGTGCTGTTCCCGATGGAAGCAGAGGCAGTTCACCAAGGAACGAACCAATGCGGTGCGTCGCAGCCCGCTGAAGTGCAATCGGATCTGAGCGCTCTCTCTTTCGAACAACTCATGAATGCCGTGCAGCACGAAATCGCGGCAGGAGAATGAGGACGACCATGGACAACAACGACGTACGAGCCTTGATGGAAGAACAGCTAAAGCTGTCGCGTAAGTTGAAGGCGCGCATTCAGGAACTCGAAGCTGCCCGGAAGCCTGCGCTCGCCGTGGTGGGCATGGCGATGCGCCTGCCGGGCGACTTGAACGCACCCGATGCCTACTGGCGGTTCTTGCGCAGCGATAGCCTTGCGCTCTCGGACATCCCCGAAGATCGGCCAGGGCTGCGCTCGGTATACAGCCCCAATCGCGGCGAAGCCGGGCGCTCCTACGTCAAGCGCGCGGGCTTCTTGAGCGACCTTGCGCACTTCGATGCTCAGTTCTTTGGCATCAGCCAGCGCGAGGCAGAAGCTCTCGATCCCCAGCAACGTATGCTGCTCGAGACGTCTTGGGAGGCCATGGAGCGCGCAGGCATCGCAGTGCGCAGGCAGGACCGACTGCCGGCAGGGGTGTTCGTCGGCATCATGGCCAGTGAGTACAACGAACGTCTGGCTGGCAAGGCCGACAAGAGCGGCGTAGACCCGTACTACGGAACGGGTGGTGGCCACTGCTTCGCCGCGGGACGCATCAGCTACGCGCTCGGGTTCTCAGGACCGGCCTTGAGCGTGGACACGGCATGCTCGTCTTCGCTCGTGGCGTTCCACCTGGGAGTGCAGAGCTTGCGGCGCGGGGAGTGCCGCTACGTGATCGTCGCGGGCTCCAACTTGCTCCTCTCCGCGGACCTGATGGTGTCGCTCGCACAGAGCCAGGCACTCGCACCCGATGGTCGCTCCAAGACCTTCACGGCGGCGGCCGATGGTTACGGGCGTGGTGAAGGAGTGGGCGCATTGGTGTTGATGCGTCTCGACGATGCCGAGCGCGAGCAACGTCCGATCCTGGCAGTGGTCCGAGGGACCGCGGTCAATCATGACGGCGCTTCGTCTGGTCTCACCGTGCCGAGTGGTCCTGCGCAGCAGGAAGTCATCCGCGCCGCGCTACAGGATGGGGGCGTGTCCGCCGAAGAGCTTGGCTACGTCGAGGCTCATGGAACAGGCACGGCACTCGGAGATCCGATTGAGGTTGGTGCGCTCGATGCAATCGCTGGCTCGGGAGCGCCAGGTCGCAAGGCACCCCTTGCCATCGGTAGCGTCAAAGCGCGTATCGGTCATCTCGAGGCGGCGGCAGGGGTAGCTGGACTACTCAAGCTGGTGCTCATGCTTCAGCACGGACAGATTCCCGCGACCTTGAGCGAGAGCGACGGAGAGCTGAACTCGCTCATTCCGTGGGAGAAATTCATGCTCAGCGTGCCGCGCCGTGCGACCCGTTGGCCATCCGCGTTCAGCAGTAAGTTCGCGGGAATCAGCGCCTTTGGGCTCAGCGGGACGAATGCGCACGCGGTACTCGAAGGGTACGTCGCGCAGAACGTCGAGAGCCCCATGGTCGCCCCCCAGCCCGAGCCCGAGCTCGTGATCGTCTCGGCCAAAGACCGAGGTGCGCTCGAGGCCCTCACCCGTGAGGTATGCACGTACCTCGACAAGGTCGAACCCAAGCATCTGTCCTCAGTGTGTCACACGTTGCGCGCCGGAAGAGCGCCCTTCAAGTTCCGCCTTGGGGCTGTCGGCAAGACGCCCGAGGAAATCGCCCACAAGCTGCGTGAGGCACTCACCGACGGGGCGCTCGATGCGCCTGCCACGAGCGTCCTTGCTGCCAGCTTGCGTATCGGAAGCCAAGCCGAATCCTCCATCTCGCAGGGCCTAGCTGTGTGGACCCAGTGCTTCCCTCAGCTCGCCGAGCGCCTCGCGGGCGCGTCCCCCGATGCGAAGCTCGAAGGGCTCTTCGCTGCGCTAGGCGTGCGCACCAAGAGCGTGCGCGTGCCCGAACTCCACGACCAAGTTCAACTCGAATGGGGAGGGCAAGTGCACACGCTCTTCGAAGGCTCCCCAGAGCGAGCGCGGGAGCTTTTACTAGGGTGCCTGCTGGCTCTTCATCTCTCGGGCGCGGACCTGCGTCTCGGCGTGCTCGCGGGCGTGCGCTCACGCTACCTCGCAGATCTACCGACTTACGCCTTCCAGCGTCGTCGCTACTGGATCGATGAGCTGTTGCCCGATGCAATGGCGGCAGCGGTAACGTCTCCCGAGACCGGCCGACCCAAATCGAATGGCACGTTCGATCTCTCGAGCATCGAGAATTTCTTGGTGCGCGAGTTGACCGACGTACTGCGTGCCGAAGGAGATCTCGACCGCTCCCAGACGTTCTTGGAGGTCGGCGGTGATTCCTTCACCGTGATGCTGCTGAAGAAGAGCATCGAGCAGCAGTTCAACGTGGAGGTTCCGCTCGAGGCGCTCTCTACGGAGGCTTCGCTCGGTGTACTGATCTCGCGCTTGTGCGATCTCGTCGCCGAGGCCACCGGACAAGTTACTCACTTGAAGGAGAGAAGTGCATGAGCCCGTTCGTTCGGCCCCGCAATGTGCTCTCGCCGCCTGTGCGCGTCGTGGCGTTTCATCACGCCGGCGGCTCTGCGAGCGTCTACTATCCTCTCACACGGAAGCTGCCGCAGGAATGGGATGTGCTGATTCTGGATTTGCCCGGCCGAGGAAAGCGTCATGCGCTGCCTGCGCTCCGCTCGATCTCCGAGGTGGTGGCTCTGGCCATGCGCGACCTAGAGCCATGGATGGGGGCTCCGCTTGCGCTCTTTGGACACAGCTACGGCGCCATTTTGGCGTGCGAGGTGGCACGCGCATTGGAGATGCGTGGGGTGCCTGCCCTGTGGTTGGGAGTCTCAGGGCGCATCGCCCCCAGCGCGGTACCGGTTCGCAGACGTCTGCACGAACTCGCGGAGGACGACTTGTTCAGCGAGCTACTCAAACTGGGAGGGACGCCCGAGCGCATCCATGAGGTTCCCGAGTTTCGCGAGCGGTTTCTCGCCATCACGCGCGCAGACCTCGCTTGCGTGGAATCTTATGAGCCCTCTCCCACACGCGTGCAGCTGAGTTGCGCTGTGACCGCCTTCTCGGGAAGCCACGATTCGTGGGCCCTGCCAAGCGAGATGCGTGCCTGGGGGCTCGAGACGCGGGGACCGTTCGTGCAACGCGTGTGCCATGGCGGACACTTCTTCTTCATCGGCTCTGCATTCGACGGCCTGACGACCCAGATTGCTGACGACGTGGAGCGTGCTCGCGCCGATGTGCGCGAGAGCCCGGCGAATGTGACTCGTCGAGAGCCCGGCAAGTCTTTTTTGCAGATTTAAGTTGAGGCCGTCCGGCGGGTTCGCAGCGGGTATAAACTTGGCCTGCGCAAATGATACGACTCGTGCGTGACAGATCCGCGCTCGAGCACGCACTGATCGATCGGCGGCACTCTCGCCGACGGAGGACTCATGAGCAGAACCATCGAAACAACAACGGAAATCGCTGCGCCGGCACCCCGGGTATGGTCGCTGCTCACAGGGTTCGCGGAGCTGCCTGCCTGGAGCCGCTTCATCCTCTCCATCGAAGGCCAAGCGGAACCTGGATCGCGGCTCACAGTTCGTCTCGACAACGGCGGCAAGGTGATGACCGTGCGACCCGAGTTGCAAGTCCTGGACGAACGCGGCGAGTTGCGGTGGCTTGGCACGGTGGGCGCGAAATTTCTGTTCGCGGGCGAACATTACTTCAAGGTGGAGGCGCTCCCCGACGGACGCACTCGCTTGATCCACGGCGAGATCTTCTCCGGAGTGCTCGTCCCGCTGTTGTGGAAGCAGCTCGACACCAAGACACGGCTTTCGTTCGAGGAGTTCAACGCCGCGTTACGTGCGCGGGCCGAAGATCACAAGGGCTCAGTGCAGCGCGTGGTTCAGTGAGCCTGTCGTCTGCGTGTGCTCAGCGCACCGTGCAGACGATGGCTTCCGAGAGACTCTCGCCGCTAGCCAAGTTGTCCGTACGAATGGTGGCGTTGTAGACCCCCGGCCTGCGCGGCAGACGCAAACGCACGAGCAACTTCGCTCCATCTGGATGCAGCGCGAAGCCGTGCAGCAGGAAAGAACCATCCGACGGTTCGAATGAGGCGGTCCACTCCACGAGTGCCGCGCTCAGCATGCTCGGGAAGGGTCCGGGTACGAGCTTCCCGAAGACCAAGGCTTGGGTGCTCGAACGTCTCGCCGAGAGCGTCGCAAGGGCGGCGAACACGTCGATGCTTTCGTAGCGACCCGCGAACGCTGCGCCGTTGACGCCCAGGCATCCGAATGCGTTGAGTTCCGCCGGTTGCACATCGTTGCGTCTGTCCTTGTCCTTGAGGCTGGCTGCTTGAGCGTCCTGGGCTTTGGGTGAGGATGTTCCGATCAGGAGAGAGAGCGAAGTGATACTCGCGAATGCGGCGTGGCGTAGCACGCGAGCAAAAATCGTCGTCGTTTTTGTCATGTGCTTGTTGTCCTGAATTTGTTTCATGTCCGAGAGGTGAGACACGGCGACGCGATCCGTCACGAGCACGTTCGTCGTGCGTGTGATCGATGTCGTTTTCTGCGTGAGCCTCAGCGTGAGAGTGCTTGCGTGCAACAGATTGGCGTAGTTCAGCGCACTAGCTTCTCGGGTGATGGAATGGTGCTGCGTTGATTCTGCACGATGCACTTCTGCGTTCACACCTTTGTGCAGATTCGCACGCGCAAATAGGAAGAGTGGATCATGGCCAGCGAAAGACTGTGGATTACAGGCGCGACCGGTTTCGTTGGCGGACACTTCGTCTACCACGTTCTCAAGCACTCATGCGTCGAGATCGTGGCGCTCGTGCGCCAGCGTCCGGGCAAAGATGCGCGTGAACGTCTGCTCGATGCGCTCGAGCTCGTCGCTGCTTCGTACAGGGAAGCGTTTAATCGCGAGGCAGCCGCGCTGCGTATCCGAGTCGTGCACGGCGATATCACGCGTGCTGGTTGCGACGTGGACACGGACTCGCTGCCAGCGAGCGCCGAGAACACCGGGTTCTGGCACATCGCGGCGAGCTTGAGCTTCGAAGATAAGCAGCGGGCAGAGATTCGGCTCCACAATGTGGAAGGTACCCAGAACGCTCTAGAGCTCGCGCAGCGCGTCGGTGCGCAGCGCTTTGTCCATGTCTCCACGGCCTATTCGTGCGGCCGAGTTCAGGGGCAAGTTCCCGAGGAGATGCATGATCTCGCACGAACCTTCAACAATGTCTACGAACAGAGCAAGTGCGAGGCAGAGCACCTGGTGGCAGAGTGGGGATCGCGCACTGGATGCGCAGTGGCCATCGTGCGTCCTTCCATCGTGGTGGGACCCAAAGCAACGCACGAGCCTGGCGGCAGTGACACGGGCTTGTACGGTTTCGTGCGCGAAGTCTATCGTCTCAGGCGCATGCTACAGGCCGCGAATCAACGTCTCGTGATGAAAGGCGACGCGCCCGCTCCAGTGAACCTGATAGCAGTCGATGATGTAGTGAGGGAGATGTGGCGCCTTTTTCTCGCGAACTTCGACGGGCGAATGGTGCATCACGTCACGAGTGACGAGCACCCAGACGTGGCACGCCTGCTCGCAGCGGTAGGCGAGCAGTGCGGCATCGGTGCCATCGAGACCGTGTGTGAGCGCGAACGTGAAGCGAGCCCCGTGGAGCGCTTGATCGACCGCCGAGCCGAGTTCTACGGGAGCTACCTGCGCGATGCGAAGCGATTCGAGCGTCGCAGTGGACCCGTGATGCAGGTCAATTGTGACGACCTACAACACTATATTCGCCAGTATCTGAAGGAGCGGCGAGGGGAGGGCCTCGAGACCACCTTCGAGCGTACCCAAGTAAGAGCGCGGGACCAGCGCCTTCTGGTGAGCTACCGGGTTGGGCGCGTGGATCGACCCACGCTCCTTCTTTGTAACGCTTACGGTGTGCCCACCGATGTCTGGGTTCCGCTCGCGCGCGCGCTGGCTTCCGAATTTAACCTGGTGACCTGGGAACAGCGTGCGATCGATGAAGGCGACGAGTCGCAAGCCACGGGACCCGACCTTCATGCTGCCGATATGCGCGATGTCCTTACGCACTACGGGATCTCCCAGGCCTTCGTCGTAGGTTGGTGCACGGGAGCGGACATCTCGTTGCGATTCGCCGAACTCCATCCTGAACGCGTCAGCGGCGTGGTGGGGCTTGGCGGCGCGCTCAACGGGCTTTCGTCGGCGCAGACCTCGTTCCAATGCAGCCTACGAAAGCTCGTGGATCGTGCGGCTGCGGACCTGCGTTACGCCGAGCTCTATCACCAGGTGCTCTTCGGACAGAAGGAGACCGCGCAACCTACTCCATGTGCAGCATCCGACGGTGATCCGCGTGCCATGCTCTCGTCCATGCTCGACGCGCTTGATCCGGCGTTGCTCCACATGACGAGCACGCCGTTTCGAGATCCCCAAGCACTTCATGGCTATGCACGCACTATGCGCCAGCACTACGCGCATGCCGCCCGTCGAGGCCGGCCTGCTCCGGATACCGACGTGCTGCTCGTCGTGGGCGAACATGATGATGTGGCTCACCCCGAAGCTTCGCGTTCCCTCGTGAGTGGACATCCGCGCGCAGTTCTGTTGGAGCTGCCTGACGCCGACCATTTCGCCGTGTACACGGACGCTCGTATTCCCGAGGCTGTGCGGCGCTTCGTTCGCAACACTCAGACGTCTCCGCTGGGGGCTCCATCCATCGGAGCTGCGGCGTGATGTCCGCGCGAGAAAGACTCAGCCGACATCGTCTTCCTGCGCGTCTTGGCTCTCGCTGCGCAAGTCTGCTGCCCATTGGGCGAGATCCGTGCGCGTCGCGTGGAGCTGATCGGTCGACTCGGCTAGCCGTTCGAGCTGCTCCCGCAAGAGCTGTTTCGCCCGCCGCAAGCGGCTATACGCGGTGTCGATGGGAATCTCGAGGATCTGTGCCAGCTCGGGCCCGGTGAGATCTTCCCAATAGGCGAGTTCGAGCGCGATTTGCAAGTTGATCGGCAGCCGACGCAGGGCCTCCAGCAAGAGCCGCTCGTCGCTAGCCTTGACGAGGTGCGAGCTCGGGGAGAGCGCCAGATCATGGACGGTGACCGTATTGAACTCGAGGCGCTCCGAGTCGGACTTGCGACGCCGGTAGTAGTCGAAGAGCTGATAGCGGGCGACGCCTAGCAGGTACGCGCGAAACGACGCCCGTTGCTCGAACTGCCCCTGGCTCTCGAGCAAGGCCAGCATCGTTTGCTGCATGAGATCTTCGGGACTTCCCGAGACCTTGTTCTGGAAGAAGCGAAACAATGTACCCATGTGGCGGCGGAATAGCTCTTGCCCTGCGGCCGCATCGCCGGCACGCCATGCCGTTAGGAGTTCGAGGTCGTCTGTCATGTTGGGACTCTCGCCGCGCTGAGTAAGATTTGGATCTAACCGCTTCATCGAGCGGAGTAAAGACGTCGCTGAAATGGGGGGTGGTATGCTCGCCGCGCGAGGGGACGCGGTTTCGAGAGCAGTCTACGGCTCATGCGCAGAAATCTTCCGGGGCATCGCGCATCTTGTCAGCGCCGCGTGACGGATTGTGCGAGCTACCCCCACTTTGCTCGGGAGCGATACGCGATGCACCGAACAGGCCACGAAATTGCCGCATCAGCTCTTGCACCCGTCGCGTCGGCAGTGCCGCCGTCCGATGCGAGATACGTGCGCGCCGCATTGGGCTCCGTATTCCGATCCGTAGGGCCAGGCCTGCTCACCGGCACGCTCGTTCTGTGGCTCGCGGGCGCAGGAGGGGGCCGCATCGAGAGGCAGTGGTTCGCGCTGTTCACCCCCATCCTCATTGCAGGCCTTCGAGCGCGCCGCTTCGCCGTGCTCTCGCGGCGAGGTCAGCTCACGCTGGCCGGGGTCGCGTTGGGGTTCATGTTGTTGCCCTTTTTCGAGGCGCAACCCCATGGCGTGACGCGCTGGATCACCATCGGTGGTGGGCCGCTGCACGCGTCGGCGCAGATGACTCCCTTGCTGCTACTGGTCGTCGTCGACCTGATGGCCTCCCGCTCGTATGCGTGGAGCTTGTTTTGGCTGGGTGGCGCACAAATTGTGCATGTCCTGCAGCCTGACGCCGTGCAGGCCTTGGCGCTTGCGTGTTCGACGTGTGTGGTGGCTGTGCAGTCTCGGGGTGAAAAAGCATGGCGTCATGCGCTTGCAGCGCTCGCACTCGTGGGCGCCATCGTCGCCTGCTCCCGCTCCACTCCACTCCCCCCGATTCTATTCGCTGGCACGTTCGCCATGCAAGCGTTTCGACTTAGTTCGTGGCTTGGTCTGTGCTCGTTGCTTTCTTTGGTTGCGCTGGTTCTCGAGCCAATGCGTCTCGCGCGATCCACGGTCGAGCCACGCACGCGCACCGGGGCCCACGCCGCGGCGGCGTACCTGTGCGTGAGCGGTGTGGCAGGGCTCGTCGGACTGGGACCGACACCCGTGCTGGAAGCGAGTACGGGGCACGTGATAGGTGCTGTGTTGGCGATGATATGGCTCGGAGCACGCGCGGCTGCCCAGCCGACAAACTGTGCTGGACCTTCAATAGACGCTGTGGATCATGGCGGCCCAACGCTCGGGCTTGACGATGCCTTGCTCCACCATGGTGCGTTGGGCGTCGAGCCCGAGCTCGCGCGCCTTCAGCGGGGGAGCGTACTGGCTCTGTTCGTAGCGAGCGATGGCAGCGTCGAGGTGCAAGCCGCTTGCGAGAAAGCCTTCTCCGGCACGCTCGAAGGCCCGCGCAGCGCTAGTTCCGTCGCCGTTGAAGATAAGTGCGAAGCCCTCGATCTGATGGGCGAGTGCCTTGCCCCAGGCGACACTTTCGGACCCCGCTGCCCGCGCAAGTTTGCGTAGCTCTTGGACGCGCGCGCGGCTCGCGAGGTTGTCGTCTGCGCGCAGGCAGTTCGCGCGCATGCCAAGGTACGTGAGTCGGACCAGCGGAAATCGGTGCAGCGCCACCTTGCGACAATCTTCCCAGTGCTTCGCGAGCAGAGCTTGTGCATCGAGCACCCGACCCGCGTAGAGATGCGTGGCCACGTTGGCCGAGAGCACGAGATGCGCGAGGGACACCAGAGGAAAGCGCTCAAGCAGTGCACGCATGCGGTCCAACATCTGGAATGCGCCATCCACGTGGTCGTTGCGCAGATGCACGACGATCATGCTGCGCATGAGATCGAGCTCGGCATAGCGATCGCTGCGTTCGATGGCGTCGAATAGCGCTCCGGGCACTTCGCTTGCCAACGTGGGGAGCGCACCCGCGTGTACCAACACCGTATGACGTACTGAACGCACGAGCGTGGCCTCCCAGGTGCCACCGGCTACGCGCTGACTGAATACCTCTTCTGCCTTCAGGGAAGGCTCGGTGACCTTGCTCCAGTGGCCGCTCCAATAGCCGCAAAGCGCGGCTGTGAGCTGAGCCACGCCGATCCCGTAGGGGTCGACCATGGAAGAGGAGATTTTATCGATGGAATCGCGAATCTGCGCGGAACGCTCGGTGCCATTGAGGCCGTCCAACATCACGCTGTAGATGGCTTCAGAACCGAGCGCGGTGACCAAGCGCTTCGGCTCACCTGCTTTGAGGGCGAGCGGCAGGGCCATCGTGGCGAAGACAGCGCCGCGCAGATAGTCGAAGGTACCGAGCGCCGTTTGGGCAGGATAGAGCGCGTCGAGCTTGTCGAGCAGCTCTCGTGGCACGTCCTCTTCGCGTCGAAGCTCGAACCTGAGGTTCGACGCACGGATGCGAGCGCGGTTGATCAACAGGCGAATCACCGACTCCGCCACGGACTCGGGCCAGGGGAGGTCGTTGCGCTCGAGCACGGCGCGCAGGAGACGAACGGCCTGCTCCAGGTGGCCCACGCGCAGCCACTGCGACGCTGCGAGACCCTCGAGCAGCTGGGCTTCGCGGCGCGACGCTGAGCGTGCCGCGTCCAGGTAAGCGTCGGCCGCTTGAGCTCCGCGTCCAGCCCTCGCGAGCGCATCTCCGAGCTCTCGATACAGCTGCGTGGGCTCGCGATCATCGAGCTCGAGCGCGAGTTCGTACAGGTCTGCAGCGCGATTGAACGCCAGCGCGTTCATGGCCAGACGGGCGGCCTGGACCACGAGGTGCTGCGCACGCTCGAGCTGGCCCGCGCCCCGTAGATGCTGAGCCAACCATTCAGGGTCGTCGATGCCCTGGGCCTCGATGGCCTGCGCTAGCGTTGCGTGATGCGCGCTCGCTTGCTTCGGATTGAAGGTGGCCAACACCGCTTCGCGGACGCGCTCGTGATAGGGCTCGAGCGCTTCGTCCATTCTGTCACCGACGAGCTGAGTGAGCTTGGCCGCGCGCAGGGCAGCGAGCGCCGTGGGGTAGATCTCTGGATCGCAAATATGCAGCACGATTTGCCGAGGCAGCGGTCGGCCTGCGAGCGCTGCGAGCTCCAGGATCGTGCGGGCTTCCTGCGGCAGTTGGGCGATGCGGCGCTGGATCAAGCCCAGTAGCGGAGAGCGTTCTCCAGAGGCGCGCACGTACTCGAGAGAGTGCGCGAGCTCCAGGAGGTAGAGTGGGATGCCGCGAGACTCGCGCGCCACGAGTTCGGCTTCACCGGCTTGGTCTGCGAGCTCCGTAGGCAAGGCCAAGCGAGCCAGCTCGAGGGCCTCTTGCGGGCGAAGTGGACCAAGCGAGAGCTGAACGACCTCTACGTGCTGGATGTTCAAGGCTTCGCGGATGATCGAATTGCCCTGCTCTTCAGCGCGGTAACTGCACACGATGAGCACGTTGGGAGGCTCGGGCGGGGCGAGGATCTCGGCGAGGAGACGAACGCTGTCGACGTCGGCCCACTGGAGATCGTCGATCACCAACACCAGGGGGCGTCGGTCGCTGATGCGGCAGAGCATCTCGCGAACCGCGGCGAATCCGAGCCGCTGTAGCTGGGCTTCCTGGCTATCCTGCTGCGTACCCTGCGCAGCTTGTCGAAAGGCATCGACTCGCAACAGAACCGGGAAAAGACGCGCCAAGGTGTGCGCGTGTCGCGGGACGAGCTGCGCCACCTGATCCTCGGAGAGGCGCAGAAAGGCGCGTGTCAGGTTGTCGAATACCTCGTCGAAGGCCTTGTAGGGTACGGCTTCACGCTCGCGGCATCGCCCGTGCAGCACACACGCATCGTCGATGCGCTGCAGGTACTCGATGAAGTAGTTGAGCAGGCGTGTCTTGCCCATGCCCGACTCGGCGCGGATGGTTGCCAGGACGGGCTTCCCGGTGCGCGTGGTGCGGTACAGCGTCTCGAGCCGCATCAGCACATCGCGGCGACCCACGAACGAAGCGGGACAGTGCGGTGAGGCTTCGCGGCTTGGCCGTGCGCTTGCGTCCGCGGAAGACCACTCACGTCCCAGCGCTCGCATTTGTTCGGTGGTGGGGCGCCTTTCTGGGTCGCGCTGAAGGAGCTGCATACACAGCGCGTCGAGATCGGGCGGGGTTTCTGGAGCAAGCACGCTGGGTCGCTGCGCGTCCGTGTCTTGTTTGGCCCGCAAAACCGCGGCCATGGAGCCTTGATGCGGCAGTCGCTGCGTCAGCAGTTGGTACAACATCACGCCTACGCCATACCAATCGCTGGCCATCGTGGCCTGCTGACCCGCAGCTTGTTCCGGTGCCATGAAGCCAGGTGTGCCACTGATGGCATGGGGGACCGTCTGGCCGATTCCGCCGGGCACCTGATCGCTCACCAGACCGAAATCGAGAATCACGACGCGGCCACTTTCCTCGACCAACACGTTGGTGGGCTTGAGGTCTCTGTGCACGAGACCTGCGTCGTGGATCGCGGCCACACCCTCGATGACTTGTTGCAAGAGCTCGCGGAGCAGCGGGACGTTGGCTTCGGAGAGTGCGCCGCGTTCTCCCTGGGCATCTACCGAAAGCGTGTGCAGGACCCAGTAGCGGTCGAGGGGCAAGCCCTGCACCGCTTCCATCGAGAAGAACCAGAGGTCTCCTTCCGCGAACAGCTCGTGCACCACGATGACGTTCGGATGCGCCACGCCGGCCAAGAAGCGGAACTCGTTCTTGAGGCGGTAGAGCTGGTCCGGGTTGAGGTTGTGCAGGGCTTTTACGGCTACGCGTCCTCCGCGATCGCGGGCCTCGTACACGGCTCCCATGGCACCGCTGCCCAGTCTCCGAATAACCTGGATGCGTCCCCCGAGCAGCAGTGTCCCCTCCGGCAGCCAAGAGAAACCGCCGCACAGAGTCGGCTTTGCCGCGCGGAAAAGCCGCTCGAGTCGCTCGTCTGCGATCCCTTCATCGCTCGACTGGCGTTCAGGTGCAGGCTCTCTTGCGCCCACGATCTCTCTTTCTCTCGATTGGAACCGACTGCCTCGGTGGGAACGCGCGTAGGTCCACGGCGTCCTGTTCCCGAAGATGGATTGCACTCTATCTAGCCTGAGGAGGCTACGCTAGCCTGCTTTCCATCTGACGCGCATTGATGGTGCTCAAAACATTTATGGTTCGGTGATGGCAGCGCCAAGAATTTCGATGCCACGGGCATGACGGAACGCAGCTCTTGCCAACACTGTCTCCAACGAGACCCCCGCGATTGGCGGGGCCGCCCACGAGGCATGGAGAGAGCAGCATGCAAGCCAAACAAGCTCGCCTGTTCACGTTGATCGACAGCATCGTGCCGCAGGTCGGCAGGCAAGGTCCCTTGCAGGTGGACGTGGGTCTTACTCAACTCGGGTTCGACTCGATGGCCCTGGTATCGCTGTTCGTGGAGCTCGAATCGGAGTTCGGACTTTCGCTCGAGCAGATGCAGGTTCACCTCCACAAGAGATGCACCGTGGCCTCGTTGCTCGAGTTGTGTGGTGCCACATGAAGGAACGCCTAAACAATCTATCGCAGCCGTTGCCCAGCGATGCAGGGGCGTCCGATCCCCTGGGCTCCGCCGAGGTCTGGGATCTGGTCGCCGATGCTTATGCCGTGGATACGGCCTCGTTCTTCGAGCAGTACGCCAACTATGCGCTGGATCTCGCGATGTTGCCGCACGGCCGTCGTGTTCTCGACGTGGCGAGCGGACCCGGCACGTTGTCCCTGCTCGCCGAAGAGCGCGGACATCATGTCACGGCGGTGGATTTCTCTCACGCCATGCTCCAGCACCTTCGCAAACGCATGGAAGAACGCGGAGCTTCGGGGATCGAGATCGACTTGGGCGATGGCCACGAGCTTCGTTACGATCGTGCGAGCTTCGATGTGGCGTTCTCGATGTTTGGTTTGATGTTCTTCCGTGACCGCGCGCTCGGCTTACGTGAGCTGCACCGAGTGCTCCGCATCGGAGGGCGTGCCATCGTCTCGGCCTGGACTCCAGCCGAGAGCGTGCCCACGTTGCGGGCTCTCTACCGTGCGATCCGCGGTGTGATGACCGGGCTCGCCTTCGGCGATGGCGAGCCTCCTCTCAGCTGTCCCCTGAAGATGCGCGCGGAGATGATGGGCGCGGGGTTTCAGAGCGTGGTGGTTCAGGAGGTTTCCTTCGAGCACCTGTCACCCAGTGTCGATGCATTTTGGGAGTCCATGTCGCGTGGCTCGGTTCCGCTCGTGGCGCTGAAGCGCAAGCTGGGGTCCGACTGGTCTGCCTTCAGCTTGGAAGCTCGGGAACGCTTTCGTGCGCTCGTTGACGAAGGGCCCGTGGCCGTACGCTGGCCTGCGATCCTCGGCGTTGGCACCAAACTGAGCGCGCAGGATCTCTGCTGACCGCGTTCAACCCTGGTGACGGACCCACGTATCTTTAGGCCAGTGTAATGGGCGCCCGCGTAGGTCCCGAGAGGACCAAAAAATTCGCGGCGTGACAAAAGCATGACATGGCGGGGCCCGAGACTCAGTAGGCTTAGCCCCATGCAAAGACACCTTGCAACGGCCTGGACGGTAGTCGAATTTGTGGCTTGCTCTACCGGGTTCGTGCCGCTTTTGGGCGCGGTTCGTTTGCGCTCTAAGGAGGATCCCACGCACCGTCATGCGGGCCGCTGGTTGCGCAACTTCGGCAAGGTGACCTCGTATCTGACTCCGCTCTGGAATTTTTCGGTCGAGGGCGATCCGCCAGCGGATATCGCGACGCGCGCCTATGTCGTGGTGAGCAATCACGAGTCCAATGCAGACCCGTTTTTGCTCTCGTGGCTGCCGTGGGACTCGCGCTGGATCGCCAAGGAAGAGCTTTTCAAGATTCCCTTTTTTGGCCTGCTTCTGAGGTTCGGTGGCGACATCCCGCTGCGCCGCGCCGAGAAGAACAGCGTGCTCGACATGCTGGAGGAATGCCGGCGCACGCTTGCGGGGGGGCTGTCGATCATGATGTTCCCCGAGGGGACGCGATCCCGTGACGGCCATTTGCGGCCTTTCAAAGACGGGGCGTTCCAGCTCGCCATCGAGACGGGCGCGCCCATCTTGCCCGTGGCCATCGCGGGCAGCCGCAGCTGCCTACCCACCGGCTCGGTCGCGCTCGGGGAGTCCTCCGCCCTGGCGCGTGTGCTCGAGCCCATCGAGACCGCCCATCTCACGCTTAGCGACCTGCCTGCTCTCAAGGAGCAGACGCGTGAACGCATCGCCGCGGCGGCAGCTCAGCTTCGCGATAAGCTCGGCATCGAATTGCTTCCTCCGGCAGCACCCGAAGACACGGAAGTCCGAGCGAAAAAGGGGCTCGTAGAGACCTTGCTCAAGGGCTTGGTGTAAAAAACGGCGCTTTGTGATGTCGCGATGGTTTCAGATGCCGCG
>CAZEWA010000011.1:49358-50789 GCA_964515685.1 uncultured Polyangiales bacterium
CGCGATGGTTTCAGATGCCGCGGCTTTTGATGCTTCGGTGGTTTGGGATGCACGGCGCACAGACTGTCGACGCGGAAGACGAAGCGGTCGGTGGAGATGAAGTCGGACGCGAGTAAGGTGATTTGGCCCGCGTTATTGAGCTCGCCCAGCCTGACGAAAGAAAACAGCAGGTCGTCGTGGGTATCGCCGACGGCTACCACTTTGTCTGCGACGGGATCGGGTCCAGTGAAGATGCCGAATCCGCCAGCGTCGAGCGATGCTTCGAAGACCACAAGATTGCTGTCGTTGATCAGCACTCGGCCGAACGAAGCGTAAGGTCCGTCCGTGTTGGCTATCTGCTCAAACTCGTTGGGTTCGCCCCACGGTGTGGGGGTCGAGCGATAGACACCCGGCGCGAGGTTGATCGTGAACGCGGGTGGATCACTGACCACTCCGGGGGGGTCGAAGTAAAGGAGAGATACGGGGACCGAGAGCGCAAAGGCCACCTGTCGACTCGCATTGATCGCAGGCATGGGCTGGACGCCGACGCTGAGACGTTCGATGGCTGTGTCGATGTCGGTGAGGGGCTGATTTACACTGTCGAACAGCAGAATGCCACGACTCAAGCCTGCGGTTGGGTCGCTGTATTCCATCTGTACGGCGACGGTTCCACCGTTGTTCAGATCGAGTTGTCGTACGTTGAAGAACGTTCCAGAGCCTGCACGCAGCGCGCTCACGGCACCTTCGACAGGTCCTCGATAAATGGCGCCGGAACCGTTTACGAGGGTAGCGAACGCGACCGTGCCGTTCCCGGCAAGTACGACGTTGTTGGTCAGCGGTTGGGAAGGGCTCGCCGGGACCAACGCAGTTTCGAATACAGGAAGAAAGCCTGGAGACGTCGTCGAAGTGCGGTACACACCGCGCACGTCTACTCCGCCATCGTCGCGATCCGCGATTACGACAATCTGCCCCAGCGCATTGATCTGTGGGGAACGGACGTTGAAGAGCGTGTCTGCGGCGGGGTCGCGCTGTGTCAGGGGGCCCCCGCTGCCGAAGAACAAGGTCTCCCCTTCAAAGGTGGCAAGGTCTGTGCTCCCTTCGAATAAAACCTGACCATTCTCGGCGAGAGCCGGACGCTGCTCGACATTGAGCCAGACCAGGCCTCCCGTAAATTCACGGGCAATTTGTGTGAACGTGGGGGCGGCAAGTGCCGGTGTGGCAGCAAACGACGCTGCACACGCAAGTGTACAAATACGCATCAGGCGCATGGAGACCTCTTTAGTGGAGCCGTCACTCGTAACGACGAGTTCAATCTAGTGGGTCTTCCCTTACCTTTCGAGCGTGAAGACGTATGCGCCCAGCTGGGACGCTCGGCTTGGGAGAGCGTGCCCTTGACGAGAAAGCACTCCTGTACCGGGATACATGCGAGCTGCGCGTCGGCCGCACTTGCCC
>CAZEWA010000012.1:0-17974 GCA_964515685.1 uncultured Polyangiales bacterium
GCATCATCTACCGCGCGCTCGGCTTCCCCACGAACATGTTCACGGTGATGTTCGCGCTCGGACGCCTGCCCGGTTGGATCGCGCATTGGAAGGAAATGCTCGAGGATCCGGCCACCAAGATCGGCCGTCCACGTCAGATCTACACGGGCCCCGTGGAGACCAACTACACGCCGATGGATCAGCGCTGAAAATCCAACGCTGAAAGCTCAGCGTTGAAGCTGTGCGGTTTGCGCTTGAGAGTTGAGCACTGTCCGGTCAGGCGGTGCTCAACGCGTTTAAGGGCTCAGGCGCGGCGCAGCTTGAGGCTTGTGATTTCCGCAGGCACGGTGCGAAGCGGGGGACCCCAATAGCAAGTGCCGCGATTTACGTAGACCGGCATGCCGTTGAGCTCACCTAAGCCCGGGTTGAGTGGTTCGATAAGCTTTACGACGAGATTCCAGGGGAAGAACTGGCCGCCGTGGGTGTGACCCGAGAGCTGCAGCGCGTAGCCGTGCTTGCTGGCTTCGAACGCGCTCTTGGGCTGATGGGCGAGGAGGATGCGTACGTCGTGTTCGGGCGCACCCTGGATGGCTCCAGCCGGATCGGAGAGGTGGCCCGCATGGCGCTTGCCCTCACGGTGGTCTGTGACGCCCGCCAAGATCAGGCGCTTGCCGCCGCGCTCGATGGCGACGTGCTGGTTGTTCAACATGGTGATGCCGAGCTCGCGGAAGTGCGCGCACCAGGTCTCGACGCCCGAGTAGTACTCGTGGTTGCCGGTGACGCCGAACACGCCGTCTTTGGCCCGCAAATAGGCGAGCGGCGACACATCGGCGCGCAGCAGGTCGACACTGCCGTCGACGAGATCACCGGTCAACGCCACAAGGTCTGGCGCGAGGGAGGTCACCTGCTCGACGATGGGCAAGATGAAGTCTTTGTCGATAGAGTGGCCGACGTGAATGTCGGACAACTGCACGATGTGATAGCCGTCGAATGCCTCGGGCAGGCCGGGGATTTTCACTTCGACGTTGAACACTTTGGGCACCCGGCGTGCTGCCGCGAAACCTACGCCACCGAGGACCACAGAAGTGCCCACAAGGGCGCCGCCGCTCGCCTTGAGCAGGAAGCTGCGACGCTCGGCGGAAGGTGCGTCGGGGGCTTCGTGTGCGGTGGTGTTTGGGGCGATTTTCTGGGTAGCGGCCTTCTGAGCACGACGAGCACGCCAGGAGTCCAAGAGCAAGACGAGCTCACGTACGAGCATGAGCGCGAGCACCGTGGAGAAGGCGCCCGTGTAGGCCCATGCGAACAGGCGGTAGCTATGGACGAAAGAGCTCGGGGACAGCTTGTCGACCTGGAAAACCGTGAGTCCTGTAAAGCACAGGAATGCGAGCAGGGCGTACGACATGCGGCGCAACCAACGCCGAGACACCAAGGGGATAAGCCGGCGCGCCACGTAAACGTGGCCGAGGACCCAGACCCCGTGAACAACCAGGAAAAAATAAATCATGCGTGGGCTCGACCTTCCGCGACAATGGGGCGGCCTAGCATGCTTTTACAGAACGAGAAGACGTAGTGACTTTCCCCAACAAACTCGAGGTCGTAATCGAGGTCCCGCGCGGGAGCTTCATCAAACGCAAGGACGACGGGTCGGTGGACTTCGTGTCTCCCGTGCCGTGTCCCTTCAACTACGGCAGTGTTCCCGATACCTGCTCAGGTGACGGCGACCGTCTCGATGCGCTGGTTCTGGGGCCTCGCCTTTCGCGCGGGGAGCGTTGCGTCCGGCAAGTGGTTGGGCGCGTGCACTTCCTGGATGCAGGCCTCGAAGACCCCAAGTACATCTGCGCAGCGGGCAAACTAACGCCTTTCGATCGAGCGTTGATTTCCAGCTTCTTCACGCTGTACGCGCGGGCCAAGCAGGTTTTGAACTTTGTTCGCGGCAAGCATGGACGCACATACTACGGAGGCATCGAATATCCGCCTCACTCTTCGTAGGGATTGGGCTGCACATCATTTTGTTGCGGCGCAGGCATCGACGGCGCCGAGGTTGTTTCTGATATTGTCGGGGCCGCGGTCGGCTCTGCTTCGATGCTCTTCACAGGCGTAAGCGCTGTCGCTGCGTTCTCGATAATTTCACGCCTAAGCTTTTCGCTGGGAGCCTTGCGCACGGGTGGGGGCTTGGGTGCCACCGCTGGCTCTCGCGCGCGCTCAGCCAAGTTTTCGCGAAACAACGGCAAGAGTTCGCCGTACGTGCTCGCGCTCTGGTTCGACGACGTGGGTGTGGGCAATGGTTGCTGCGCAGACATCGAGGAGGACGAGGCAGCGAGGACAGGCGGGCTATGTGGCGCGCGTACGTCACGTGCCGGCCACGCGTACAAACCGAGGGCCGCGATGATGGCGAAGCTTGCGTAGCGAGGCCAGGCGCGACGCTTCAGCGCGCGCTCGATTACGAGGGTTTCCTGCTCTTCTGCGGGCCATTCGGCGACATGTTCTGCGGTTGGAGCTGGGCCCGCCCAGCTGTCGAGCGCTGTGCGCATGTCTTCCGCGTTGGCAAAGCGCTGATTGGGGTAACACTCCATGGCGCGCGCGATAACCAGAGCGAGCTCGGGCGAGATATCCGGCCTGAGGTTCACCAAATCTGCGTATTCTCGCCGCAAAACCGCCGTGATCACCTCGGTGGGATGGTCGCCTGAGAACGGCGGGCGGCCTGCGAGCATTTCGTAGGCGACGACGCCCAAGGCGTACACATCGGTGCGCGCATCGACGGGCTGACCGTGAATCTGCTCTGGCGCCATGTATTCGGGGGTGCCTGTGATGGTGCCGCGCCGCGTGACCGTGCCCGCATCGCCCTGGCGCAACCACAAGCTGCGGCTCACACCGAAGTCCATGAGGCGAACATTGGGCTGATTATCGGGACCAAACTGCACGATGACATTCGATGGTTTGATATCACGATGCACGATGCCTGCGCGCTGCACAGCCTCCACAGCCAGCAACAAGTCGCGCAGCACAGCGCACGCGAGACCGAAATTTAAAGCGCCGCTCGAAAGCAGGGATTCGAGGGTCGGGCCGGAAACCTTTTCCATCACGATGAACGGCGTGCCGTCTTCGAGCTGTCCTACGTCGTACACCTTTGGCACGTGGGGATCGTCGATTGCGGCGCACAGCTCCGCTTCGCGCTGCAACCTGGCTGCGGCGGTCGGGCCGTAGGGGCTGCGCATGTCGACGACTTTGAGTGCGACTGATGCGTTGAGGCGCGTGTGCACGGCCTCGTATACGACTGCCGTGCCGCCCTCTCCCAGGACGGCCCGGACTACAAAATGACTGACTCGATCGCCTATCGAAAGCGGACCGATTTCCTTCGCCGCGCGTTCAGCAAACATTGGTACTTCCCCGGGCCGGCGCTTCGGAACAACCTCGACCGCCTTCGACCGTCACCGCAACCTTTCGCAAGGGTCGTGCCCGAACGCGCTCGCCGAAAAGCGCTGCGTTTCCTACGGTTCCGCACATCCCGTCCGACGGTGAGTCCGTGGCAGGACGCTACAGCGTCATAGGGCTGTGCGCCTCACTACCGCGCGCGGCGCAAACCCGCACAAGATCGAACGGAAGCGTGTCTTTGCGGCCAGGGCAAACAGCGATAAAACGGCGTCTATGAAAACCGTGCTGGCAAATCTCGGCTTGGTCGTTTGTCTGGCGGCTACGGGCGCTTGCGCCTCGAGCCAACACAAAGAGGGTGCGTCGCAGGAAAAGCGGGCGCTGCTGCAAGAAGGAGCGGAGGTCCCTGCGCTCGTTCGCGTGGATCATCTAGGGAAAGTGGTCTCCCTGCGCTTGAGCACACCGACGCTCGTCTATTTCTACCCGCGCAACGGTACACCGGGTTGTACGAAAGAAGCCTGCGCGTTTCGCGATGCATGGCAGCGCTACGACATCGCCGGTCTGCGGGTCATAGGCGTCTCTTCAGACACGGAGGCTTCGCATCGCAAGTTTGCGGAGGAGCACAGGCTGCCGTTCTCCCTCATCGCCGATCCGGAACACGTCTGGTCTCAGGCCTTTAGCGTCGGCACCTTCTTGGGCCTCGATGCGCGCGTAAGCTTTCTGCTCAGTGCAGAGGGGCGCGTCGTGAAGGTCTATGAAGATGTGGACCCTGGAGTGCACGCGGCCGAGGTACTCGAAGATGCAGAGCGGCTGGGTCTTACGCGCACTGCGCAGCATCCGACGTCCCAGCCTGAGACTGCCGCGTCGGGCGACGCTGGAGCCGCTCCCTGATGGCCGGGAGCGCGCTCACTCCTTGCGAAACTTGAGCGGACGGTCGCCGTCCCACGCGAGGCCCGTGGCGAACTGCTGGATCGCATCGACGAAGAACGCGTTGTAGAAATCGCGGCCTCCGAAGTAGCGCACGAAAAAGCCGAAACCGACCAGCCAGACGGGCGTGAGGACGACCTCGAACTCACCTGAAGCGCGCGGAATCTTGGGGCCTGAGTCCGGAAAGCCAGTCACGCGAGCGCGCAGCGTGAGTGCGCTCCGGCCCAAGAGATGGCGCGCTTCCAGCTGACTGTGCACGGGGCCAAAGCCGTACTGTTTGCGCAAACCCGGCTCGAAGCCGAAATGACCGGTTCGGAAGTTGCCGGCGATACCCAGGCCAAAGCTCACGTGGGATACGGCAACGCCGCGCTTGTTCAGGCGGTGTAGGCGCGCATTCGCCTCGAGCAGGTAGCCGTTGGTTGCAAAATTACCTGAGACTCGATTTAGCTCGCGCGCAGGCTCAGGTACATGGCGCATGGAGGCGGCGCATGCAGCTGAGCCATCGTGCTCGTTCGCGTCGAAGGTGCAGCCCTCTTGGCCGTTGGAGTAGTGGAACAGGCCGGCACGCAGTCCGAACAGGACGGGATAGGGCTTGTGCCACAGATAGAAGAGCTGGCCCGAAATAGAGGGCCGATAGGAGGGCATGCGAACGGGCTTCGACTCTTCGGCGAGCATGCGCAGGTTCCCCTCGAAGGTAAGCGTGGCGGCCCCTGCCCAGTTCTTCCCGAGCAACGCCTTGCGGCGCAGATCGTTGTACGCCGGCAGATGCAGGGCGTACTCGAGTACGAACACGAGGGGTTGTCGGTCCCATTTGGGCCCGGTCGGAGATCCCCAGTACAGATAGCTGCGCGGCAAAAACACCGGCGCATCCGCGAGCGCGAGGAAGTCCATGGCCTCGGGATCGGGGAGCGGGCCCTGCGCAGCCGAATGCTCAATGGTCGAGACGGCCTGCGCGACATCGAGTGTGTCGCTGTCGATCGGCTGTTTGGTCTCTGCATGGGCGAGTGTGCTGGGGCCGAGAACGAGTATGGAGAAGGCGACCCACGCCCAAAGTCGGGTTTGGAAGGCAAAAGTAGGCGTAGAGGCAACCAGGGCGGAGGTTCGCCCACCGCGAAAGCGTCGAGCACGCATGTTCGCGCAAGCATCTCACACACGCGCATCGGGGCAACGGGCTCAGTGGCCTGAATGAGCCATTTGCGAGGGGTTGGCCTTTCGGCAGCGCTTTCTGAGCGGCTTTCGAACGCGTGCAACCGAGCTTCGGGGCTGCTGCCTGAGCGGGCGAGCCTGATGTCCAAAACTCAGGCACGGGCAAGCCGTCTGATGTGACTTGATGGGAATGTCTGTGAAACGGTATCCGCTGAAGTACCGGCGTTGGGCCCGGATCGCACGCGAACTTCATGCTTGGTCGGTTTTCTTCATGCTCTCAGGGAACAGAAAGGTCCATTTCTGCGTAGACTCGCGCGAACTCTTGCTCGCCGTATAGGGGCATACCTCCGCTCGGACTTTGTGGTCCGCGAGAAGAGTGAAGCACAAGCACCACGGACACTGTTACACTCGGGCGGGGGGAGCTATGGATGGTGTGCCGGCGTCGGGAAAGGGCCTCCCGAGCATTGGCGATGAGATTGCAGGCAAGTACCGCGTCGAGACCGTGATCGGTCAAGGTGGGATGGGTGCTGTCTATTCGGCCCGCAATCTGATGACTGGAAAGCGCGTGGCCCTGAAGTGGCTTTTGCCCGAGCATGCCGCGTCCTCTACCCGCGAGCGGCTCCTGCGGGAGGCGCGCATCGCCTGCAGTGTCGACCATCCCAATGTGGTGGATATCTACGACGTGGGTGAAGACCAAGGCGGGCTCTTTCTCGTCATGGAGTATCTGCGTGGGCAACCTCTGTCCGACGTCCTTGCAGAGCGTGGGCGTCTCGACCCGGAAGAGCTCATCGCACTGCTCGTGCCCACGATGCGCGGCGTCCATGCGGCGCACCAAGCGGGGGTCATTCATCGTGATCTCAAGCCCGAAAACATCATTCTCAGCGAATCTGATGGAGAGATCATCCCCAAGGTGGTCGATTTCGGAGTCTCCAAGACTGTAGGTGCGAGCAGTGTTCCGCACTCCTCCCTGACGCGGACTGGAGCCTTGGTCGGGACACCGCACTACATGGCGCTCGAGCAAGTAGACGGCTCCAATCAGATCGATGCCCGCACGGACGTGTACGCCTTTGGTGTGCTGCTCTACCGCGCTCTGACTGGACACTATCCCTTCGACGGCAGCAGTCTGGGTGAGGTCATCCTCAAAATAGGCACGAAAGACGCCCTTCCGTTGCGCAGTCTTCGGCCTGAGCTGCCTGTGGAGTTAGAGGCGGCCGTGATGCGCGCACTGTTCCGCAACCGGGACCTCAGGTTCCGAGACCTGGAGGAGCTGGCCGCTGCGCTCGAGCCCTTCTCGCCCGGTGTGCGTTTCCATCGTGACCCGGGGCTATCGCGTTCAAACGCGGGGCCCTCACGAGAGCGCCTGTTGACTCCAAACCTGCACACGCCGAGTGGCGGTGGGCCCGTGCCGGCTTTCGGCGACGTGTACCGCGAGGGCGACACGGTGTCAGTCGCGTCCTTGCGCCAGACGCCTGCGAAGCCGGAGCAACGTCTGCGGCCCGCGCCTGCGTTTTGGATCGGAGCGGGCGCTGCATTCTTGGTCCTGATCGCGGTGATCTCCTGGATTTTCCAAGGCGAGGGCGCGGCGCCATCCGACCCCGCGCAGGTGGCTCACGGTGTGCCCACGAGCGCTGAGCCGGTGTCGATAGCGAGCCCACCCGCAGCAGGTCCCGTTGAAATTGAGGCCGAAGACACCGTGCCAGCACAGGCCGCGGCGCTGAATCCATCGAACGTGGCTGTCGACGGGGCGGTGGAGTTCGTCGATGGGGTTGAAGTGCAGGCCGAAGCGCAGGCCGTGGAGCCACCCGTTGAGGCGGCTCCAGTGCAGATCAAGCGCGGCCGGCGCCGACAAGAGGGGCATGGGGCCCCGCAGCGTATTCCAGGGGAACGAACCAAGGGACTCTCCGTCGATGACTTCTGAACTCGTGTGCGCGCAGCGACGCCTAGGCGCGTGTGTGCTGGTGCTTGCGTTACTTGTGGTTTCGTCGCTGAGCGCCTCGCTTTGTTTAGCCCAGAGCAAAGATGAGCGAGCCTACAAGGAGCTCATCGAACAGGCGCTCTCCGAATTCAAGCTCAGGAATTGGCCGGAAGCGCGCGTCTTTTTTCGGCAGGCCCACGAGTTGAGTCCGAACGCTCGCACGCTGCGTGGCATCGGTATGGTGTCCTTTGAGATGCGCGATTACCAGCAAGCGGTTCAGCAGCTCAGCGCCGCCTTGGTTGATGCGCGGCAGCCGCTCAACGACGCGCAACGCGGCGAGTGCGAAGGGCTCCTTGCGCGCGCACGCACGTTTGTGGGTAGCTACAGGCTGCTACTGACCCCGGCCACGGCGCAGGCCACGCTCGATGGTGGAGCTTTGGTGCGCGACCAGGAAGGGCTGCTGCTCGTTCCCTTCGGCGAACACGCGCTGCGCGTCATTGCTGAGGGGTACCAGGAAACCACGTTGCGGTTGCGCGTGCAGGGCGGCGAACGCGCAGACTTGGATGTCACGCTGCGGCCTGTGGTGAGCGAGAGTCTTCCGCTTCCGGTGGCGCAGCCTGTGCCGACGCCCGAAGTCGCGCAGACACCTGCGCCGCAAGCTGCAGAAGCCCCTGCACCAGCCAGTCCACCAGAGAAGCGCCGCTTTGGCGCGACGGGGCTACGTTACACGTGGATCGCGGTTTCCGCTTCGGCGCTGTTCGGTGCCGGTGCGGCTGCCTTTTGGTACGTGGGCCAAGGCAAGGTCGATGAGCTCGCGGAAAAGTGCGGCGTGCGCGCAGGTCGGGGAGACCCCTGTCAGCGTGGGGAAACGAACACCGATGCCATCCAGCGTTATGAACGACTGACCAACGCATCGCTCGGGCTCACGGCAGTGGGGGTTGTGGCGGCAGGTACGCTTTTCTATCTGGAATGGCCGCGTGAACAAAATCTCACGTTGTCCGTAGGGCTTCAAAATCTGTCATTGCACGGGAAATTCTGACGCTATGCTGCGTACCTCCCTCTACTTGGCGAGCCTGCTCGCGCTGACCCTAAGTGCGTGCCGTTACGACCTCGACGACATCTTTCAGGCGGGCGAAGTTCTCGACGTGCCCGATGCGGATGTGGGGCCGCCCATCGACAACCTAGCGGACTTGCTGCGAGGCGGAAAGTTCAGCACGGTCGACGATGCGTGCCACACGTGTGCGGTTCGTCGCTGCAAGGATGTCAGCGACGCCTGTTTAGAAGACGCGGAGTGTGTTGCGTTCAATCGCTGCATTGTCCAGAGCACAGACCCTGCAACTCAGGCCGAATGTCGCGCGGAGTCTGTGGACTGGCTGAGTCAAGACATTCCCGGACGTGATGTGGGTGGACCCTACCAGCAATGCGTATTCCAAGACCGCTGTTCCGAGGAGTGTAAGGCGCGTACGAACTTCCAGTGTGTCGGAAAGTTTTCCTGGCCTACGACACCCAACCAAACCATCCCCTATCGCGTGCGTTTCGTGGAAGCGTTGGGGCAGGGCAAAGTTGTGTCCGGCATGGAAGTGAAGGTTTGTCGGCCGGATGATCCCCCCTGCGGGCAGCCAACCGCGACGATGATGACCGACGCCAACGGCGAGGTCATGCTCGACCTGAGAGTCGCTTTGCGCGCGTTTCGCGGCTATCTCGAGCTGAAAAAGGAAGGCATTTATCCCACGCTCGTCCGGCTGGGTTGGCCCATCGCGCAGGAAGGGGTCACCAACATCACGATCATCGACAGTACGTCGGTGCAGCTGAATGTGGCCGCCGCAGGTGTGCAGCCAGACCCGGAGCGTGGCCTACTGCAGGTGCGCTTCTTTTCGTGTGCAGGCCTGACTGCGCCCGGCATCTCTTTTACGACCGACCTCGAGGACGAGGAATCGCTGTACTGGTATGCAAACGAGATAGGCCTGCCGAGGTTTGACGGAACGGCCACCTCGAATATCGGAGCAGGCGGCGTCATCAACGCGGTCGAAGGGGTTCATACCCTGGTCGCCAAGCAGGTTGCCACGGGGACGAAAACCGCCGAGACCAGCGCACCTGTGCGCGGCGGTTACATGACTATTGTGCTGTTCTCGCCGCTCGACTCCAATTGAGACAGAAGGCGTGCGACAGGTGTTCTGAGCCCCGGGCCTTCTGAAGTCTCGGGAGGGGCCGAGAGAATATCGTCCAAACTTGTGCGTCGAGCCTTAACTGGGAAGAGCATCGGGGGAGATGCGTGTTCGGTAACGCGTCGCAAACCTGAAATTCACGCTCGACTGGCGTAAGGTGGCATCCCAAATGCGAAAAAGCGCGATGATCTCGGCACTTCTTGTGGTTTTGGGGGCCGCGCCCCAGGCCGTTGCTCAGGTGGGACAGCACGGGCGAATAACCACCCGCTCCGACGTGAAAATGTCCATCGAAGGCGCACTGGGGACCAGCTCGGCAAAGCTTCAGGCCATGGCCAAGGAGCTCAGCGCGCCGCTCGGGGAGGTCAAACAGTGCTACGCGGAGCTCGTCAAGGAGCATCCAGACGCGGTCGGTAGCCTTGAAGTGCAGCTCGAGCTGCGCGAAGAGAAGAAGCCGGCCAGTGTGGAAGTGCCCAGTGCGGTGGGGAAACTCAAGCCCATCAAGCGCTGCATCGACAAGGCGTTCGGCAAACTCACCATGGCGGATGTGCCTCGCCCTGCGGCCGCGAAGGTCCTGCTTGAGCTTACGAACACGGCGGCGGCGGCCGTGGAGGATGTGCGTGCTCGCGAGGAAGAGGCAGCCAGGGTCGAGGTCACGCGAGGCGCTGACGGGAGCTTCGAAGCACAAGGGCAAAGCCTTGGCGGCGAGGTCAGCTATCGCGTGGTTTCCAAGTCGAGCAGCAGCATCGTGGAGGGCGTGTACACGAAGATTCGCGACTCGCTGCCAGGACTTTTTGACTGCCGCCGGCGTGCGAGCAAGCTCGATTCTCCTGAAGGCGACATCGTGCTCCGCGCCAAGCTGAGCCCTGCGGCGAAGGCCGACATCACGGTGCTTTCGAGCAGCGTGAAGAATGAGCGGGCGCCCATTTGCAGCACGAATGCGATCAAGTCGTCGCTGTCGAAGCTAGGCAAGGGGACTGCAGAGATCACGATCCATTTCTCGCCCTGAGCGAACGGCGCCCTACCGGGTTCGGTAGGGAGCCGAGGTTCGCTCGCTCAGTGCCAGGCGGCAGCTTTTTGGATGGGCGTGTTGGTTTTGTCGTGCTCTTCGACAAGCTTCTTGGCGGGCTCAAAGCAGCCGATGCAATGGGCGAAGTCGCTCCCATGCTCGCAGCGAATGAAGTCGGCGCCATCTGGCTCACCGAACATCTCCTGGTCGAGATGCTTTCCGCACGCGATACAGTGAATGTGCGCGTGCTTGTGTTGATGTTGAGCGGGCCGCGCAGCGCGCGCGCCGGGGACCACCGCTCTCGCAGGACCGTCTGCGAGTTTGCGTTCTTTCTTCGTCAGTCTTTTTTCGCGCTTCATATACGAGCTCCGAGGGCCCATGTTGTGTCACGGAGTGCGGGTTATCGCTAGTATCCGCTATGCTGGCGCGACTATTTGGGGGCGATTTGGGGCAAGGGGAAAGAGGTTTGGGCGACGTCATCACAGCCTTTGATCTAGACGCGCTCAATGTAGGGAATCTCGGCTTACGGCTCGGGGCAGAAGCACTGGAGCGCGAGATCGATGCCAAGCTGTTCGAGTTGACACTCCCGGAAAAGCTCGCGTTGATGGCGGGCGATTTCGTAGAGCCTACGAATGGCCTCTACACGACGCCTGGCAGCGCTGTGCACGGCATTGCGCCGCTCAAGATGGTGGATGGTCCTCGCGGCGTGCGCGCGGGCGTGGCGACCACCTTTCCTGTCGCGATGGCGCGGGGTGCGACCTGGGATACGGAGCTCGAGGCGCAGATTGGTCAGGCGATTGCGCGTGAGGCCCGGGCCAAGGGGGCCAATGTGCTGTTGGCTCCGGCCATCAACCTGCTGCGGCATCCAGGCTGGGGGCGCGCCCAAGAGACCTACGGCGAAGACCCGCTGCACGTCGGGCGCATGGGGGCGGCGTTCGTCGCAGGCGCCCAGCGGGAGCTTGTAGCGAGCGTAAAGCACTTTGCGCTCAACAGCATCGAGGACACGCGCTTTGAAGTCGACGTGGAGGTCGATGCGCGCACGCTGCACGAGGTGTATTTGCCGCACTTCGAGCTGTGCGTACGCGGCGCCCGCGTGGGCTCGGTCATGAGCGCCTACAATCGTGTGAACGGGGATTTTTGTGCAGAAAATCCGGGGTTGATTCGCGACATCCTCAAGAGGGACTGGGGCTTTCTGGGCTTCGTAGAGTCCGATTGGGTCTTCGGCACGCGCAGCACCGACGCCTCGCTGCGCGCAGGGCTCGATATCGAGATGCCAGAGGCGCACTACTACGGCAAGCGACTGCACAGGGCACTGCTCTCAGGGCTCGTAAGCGAGGCCATGGTGGACGAGGCCGTGCGACGCATTCTGCGCGTGGGGCTCGCGTTCAACCTTGCGGCCCAGGCGCGCGAGGCGCCGAACATGGAGGTCGTGGAATGTCATGCCCATCAAGAGCTTGCGCTCAGAGCGGCCCACGAATCGTTCGTGCTCTTGAAGAACGAGCACAACCTGTTGCCGCTGCACGTGGAATCGGACTTGCCGGTGGCGGTGATAGGTAAACTGTCCGCCCTAGAGAACACGGGCGATCAGGGTTCGAGCGCTGTGACCTCGAGCTTTGTAATCTCCGCACTCGAGGGGCTTACAGATAGGCTGCCGTCGCGTGGCGTAAGGGTATTTGCGAGCGATGAGCTCAGCGACCAAGACTGCGCGGCGCTTCTAGGTTGTAAGGTCGCCATCGTGGTGGTGGGCCTCACGTATCTCGAGGAGGGAGAGCGCATCCCGCTCGTGGAAGGTGGCGGAGATCGCACGAGCTTGCGTCTGTCGCCCGTGCACGAAGCGCTCGTACACAAGGTCTCTGCCATCGTCCCGCGCACCGTCGTGATCATCGAAGCGGGCAGCGCGGTCGAAGTACGCTCGTTCGTGGATCAGGTTCCAGCCCTTCTATTGGCCTGGTATCCGGGCATGTTAGGCGGCGAGGCACTCTTCGACGTGCTGTTTGGACGCGTTTCTCCCAGTGGAAAGCTGCCGATCAGCATGGCCCGCGCGCAGCAGGATCTCGTGTCGTTCAACCCGCAGGCCAAGCGCGTGCGCTACGGACTTCTGCACGGCTATCGTTGGCTCGAGGCGCACGCGTGCGCCGCGGAATTTCCTTTCGGTTTTGGGCTGAGCTACACGCGGTTTGGCTATGAGGAGATGCGTCTCTCGGCTCGTACGCTCGCTGCCACAGACGAGCTCGATGTTTGGGTCTCGGTGCGCAATCTCGGCGAGCGCTCGGGGGTAGAGGTCGTCCAGCTCTATCTCCGTTGCGAATCGAGCGCGGTTGCGCGTGCGCCTAAAACCCTTGCCGGATTCGGCCGACTTGCGCTCGCTCCTGGTGAACAGAAGCAGCTCAAGCTGACACTCACACAGCGAGAGCTGGCCTACTTCGATGTGAAGCTTCAACGGTTTGTGGTGGAGCCCGGCAGGTACATATTGCGAGCTGGCAGTTCGTCGCAAGACTTGCCGCTCGAGGCATGCTTCGACGTGGGCTAGCCCTCAGAGTACGTCGCCCCAGCGCGGCGAGGCCGCGAAAGCTGCGTGAATCAAGCCGACGTGCGAGTAAGCCTGCGGGAAGTTGCCCCACATTTTCATGTTGGCGACGTCCCAATCCTCCGAAAGCAGGCCGAGCGGTGCAATGCAGTCGATTGCGTGGCGCATGGCGTCGCGTGCTTCGGTGAGACGACCGGCGACGGCCAAGGCTTCCACGAGCCAAAAGGTGCAGATGATGAACGCGGCGGACGGGAGCCCAAGGCCATCGTTGTGGCGGTAGCGAAGAAGCCAGCGCTCGCGGCCCAGGTCTCGAACGATGGCGTCGATGGTTCCGTTGAGCAGTGGATCGTCTTGCGAGAAGAATCGCAACGAGACGGCTTGCAGCAACGAGGCATCAAGGTCGCTGCTGCCGTAGCTCGCAACCAAGCTGTTGAGCTCACGATTGTGGGCTTTGTCGAGAATCTCTGCGCGTATCCGCCCCGCGGCTGCGGCGTAATGCGCGGTGCGGCTCGGCGCATGGCGCGCTGAAATTTTTGCCATGCGATCGGCGGCTGCCCAGCACATGAGCGTAGAGAATGTCTGTGGCTCCCATTCCTTGCGCACTTCCCAGATGCCTGCGTCTGGTGTGCCGGCCACACTGATGGCCTTGTTGGTCAGCGAAAAGAGCAGCTCCAGGGTGGAGCGTGTCTGCTCTTCTTTGAATCGATCGTCGAGAAATACAGGGGCGAGGGCGAGCACCATCTCGCCAAAGATGTCGTGCTGGCGGTGGAGTGCGGCGCCGTTGCCAATGCGAACCGGTCCATCGCCGTTGAAGCCGGGCCAATGGGGCAAAATGTACTCTTCCAAATCACAGCGCCCATCGACGCGATAAAGCGGGGCGAGTTCGAAGTCTGGTGTTGAGCCCGCGATGCTGAGCAAATAGTGAACGAATTGTTCACGTTCTTCAAAGTGGCCCAGTAGGCGAAAGGCGTCGAGCACGTAATACGCGTCACGTAGCCAGCAGAAGCGGTAGTCCCAGTTGCGCCCGCTGCCACGATGTTCTGGGATCGAGGTGGTGAGCGCTGCCACGATGGCTCCGGTATCTTCAAAGCAGTGAAGCTTGAGCGCGAGCGCGGAGCGAATCACCTGTTGCTGCATGACAGGCGGTACATCGCAGTGCTTAACCCAACGCTGCCAATAGCGAACCGTCTCGTCGAGAAAGCGCTGACTCAGAGCAGGGAGCGATTCCTGCACGGGGTCTCCCCATGCCAACACCAAGTGCTTCTTGGAGGTGAGTGCAAAGGGGAGGCCCTCTAAGTAAGATAGAGGGACATCGGTGGTAAGGCGCACCTCAGAGGGGAAGCCCAGGTACGACACGTGATTGGATCCGACATCGCGCGCCGGCAGTTTCTTCGACCACCCAAGCCGCGGGTCGCAATGCACCTTGATCTGAGGCGTCCCAGTCAAGGGTTCCACGATGCGCACTATCTTGGTCGGACGAAATGTGCGATCGAACTGAATGAAACGCGGAGCAAAATCGAGAATTCGGAAGGACCCGTCGCTGGTGATGAAAAGCGTTTCGAGCACGTTCGTGTTGTCCAGGTAACGCTGGACACCGATCGTTCCATCCGCCGGAGCAATGTGAAAACCTCCGCCGTTTTGTTCATCGAGCAAGCTTCCGAATACCGGCTCCGAATCGAAGCGAGGCATGCAACAGAAGACGATAGAGCCTGTATGTTCGACAAGGGCTGCGAACTGACAGTTGCCGATTACCCCGATATTCTCGAGTTCCACTTCAAGAGCCTAGCAGTGGTTTTCTTTGGATACCTTTCAAAAATCTGCTCTACTGTCTGTTCATGGGCCAGGCGTTGCGATTCGTGGCCTTCCTCGTTGTGGGTCTTGCGCTTTGTTCGGCACTCGCACACGTCACGCTTTCGCGCATGACAAGGCGGTGGTTCGAGAGTGACCTTGAAGCGCGAGCAGAGGTTGTGCTGGTAAGTGCGGACGCAGGCGAGCTTGGCGTAGCTCTCTCTCAGGAGGATACGCGAGCTATCACCCGCGAACTTGCGAGCATTGTGCGTAAAGAGCGCCTGATGGGCGCGGGAGCTTGCTCCCCGGATGGAGTCCAGCTCGCGAGTAGCCCTGGTTTTCCGCGGGATATACGCTGTGGCGATTTTGTCTCTGTGTTGCGCGCGCCCGCCTCAGCCGAAGGCATTCGCAGTGTGTCGAGTCTGAAGACACTGTCCGGGGGGCCTGTCTTCGCCACAGCGCGCACGTTTGACACAGCGGGGCGCTCTAGCTTTGTCGTGCTTTTGCAAGACATGAGTTATGTCGCGCGTCGAGAACAAAAAACGGGTGAAGTCGTATGGTTTGCTTTCGCGGTGCTTTCGCTGGCCGCGTCTATCGTGACACTCGTGGCGATGAAGGTGTCGTGGCGGAACTGGGCACGCGCCTTGAAGCGGCTCGCCCAGGGCAACGAAGCCACTCCTCAATTTCGACCGCTTGTCGGAGAAGTGCGCGAAATCGTGCAGCGTATGTCTTCGGAATGGGACCTTGAGTCGCGAGGCGGGCACTGGACGCCCGAGCGCCTACGGAGTGTGCTCAATCAGCTGCTGCATGGAGAGCGCATCATCGTGGTTTCCAATCGTGAGCCATATATTCACGAATATGCAGGAGACCACGAAATCAAGGTGCGCCATCCAGCGAGCGGTCTAGTCACTGCGCTCGAGCCCATCGTTCGTGCGTGCTCAGGGGTGTGGATTGCCCATGGTGCGGGTTCGGCCGATCACGACACAGTCGACAAGAACGACCATGTACAGGTTCCGCCAGGCAAGGATTCGTTCTTGCTGCGCCGCGTGTGGCTCACCGAAGAGGAAGAGCAAGGTTACTACTACGGTTTTGCCAATGAGGGCCTGTGGCCTCTGTGTCACATGGTCCATGCGCGACCCGTGTTTCGCGCGGAAGACTGGGAGGCATACCGGGCTGCGAATCAGCGCTTTGCAGACGCGGTCGTCAGCGAGGCCGACACGGAAGATCCGATTGTGCTCGTTCAAGATTATCACTTTGGGCTTGCACCCCGCATGATTCGAAAGCAGCTGCCCCGCGCCACCATCATCAGCTTTTGGCACATCCCGTGGCCGAATGCGGAGCAGCTCGGCATTTGTCCGTTCCGCGAGGAGCTGCTCGACGGCATGCTCGGCTCGAGCATTCTCGGCTTCCACACACAGCAGCATTGCAACAACTTCTTCGACTCGGTGGATCGCTATCTCGAGTCGCGGATCGATCGGGAGCAAAACGCCGTGGTGCGGGGGCGTCGCGGAACCTTGGTGCGGCCATACCCCATTTCTATCGAGTGGCCAGTGCACTGGCTGGACGACCTGCCTTCGACCGAGGCCTGTCGTGCGTCGGTGGTCGAAGAGCTCCACCTGGGCAGCGATGCGCTGATCGGAGTCGGCGTGGACCGTCTCGATTACACGAAAGGCATCGAGGAGCGTTTGCTTGCCGTGGAGCGAGCCTTGGAGCGTCATTTGGCGCTGCGTGGTCGCTTTACCTTCGTGCAGCTGGGCGCTCCGAGCCGAACGCGTATACCCCGTTACCAGGCGCTTGCAGCGAGTGTGCAAGCCACGGCGGACCGCATCAATGCGCGCTTTGGGAGCGGAACCTATCGTCCCATCGTGTTGCTGTCTGCAAATCACACGCCCGAAACGGTCTTCCGGTTCTATCGCGCCGCAGACCTATGTTACGTGAGCAGTCTGCATGACGGCATGAATCTGGTCGCCAAGGAATTTGTGGCGGCGCGGGACGATGAGAAGGGCGTGCTCATCCTGAGCCATTTCACTGGCGCCGCTCGAGAGTTGCGCGAAGCGCTGGTCGTCAATCCGTATGATCTCGAGGAGGCGAGTGCGGCACTCGCTATTGCATTGAGTATGCCCGAGGGCGAACAGCGGCAGCGCATGCACGCCATGCGTTCCATGCTAGCGGAGTTCAACATCTACCGTTGGGCGGGCCGCATGCTGATCGATGCGGCGGAGCTGCGCCGCCGAGAACGCTTGTGGGATCGGTTGAGCCATCCGTGGCTTACTCCCAATCCGGCGGGAAGCGGCAATGCGTGACCTCCACCGTGATGTCCGCACGGAGCGGCGGCTTCAGTCGTCATCGATAGCGGAGCCGTCGAAGAGTGCGCGTACTGGAAGGTGATCGCTCACACGCGTGAGGTAGTTGGGTAGGGCACCTGCCGCGCCGCGCAGGTCCAGGACTTCGGCCAGTCCAAGGAACTCTTGCGTGTGCGCGAGGTCGAGCGCGAGGATGTGGTCGCGTTGATTGCTGCTGCGTCCACCGCGCTGATTCAGCGTTGTGCCCCCTTCCTGCACAAGGGGCACTGCGCGCACGAGCTTGGACAGCACACCAGCATCGAGATTGAAGTCGCCTACCAGTAAAAAATCTCGCTCTTCGGGATGCAGAGCGCGTTGGTGTGCGAAGACCTTATCGAGATGAACAATCTCGGCGGCAATGTCGTCGACTGCGCCGCTGCCCCAGCGGGCATGGTAGACGCCGAGTACGAAGTCGAAGCCGGTGCGCTGCGTTTCGGGATCCTGGACGCGGTAGCAGCCAAAGGCAGGTTCGCGCAGAAAGAGGTCGGCTCGGTCCGATTGCGCTCGGGTTCCGTCGGCGTCGGGATGGTAGGTCAGGTTCGGGAACGCGTCGCATACGCTGACGCGCGCTGCGCGCCGGAGGACGGCGTAGAATTCAGCGAAATTGGTGTTGAGGTTGGGGCGCTTGGTATCGGTGATTTGGCCCGCCCAACCTGGGCCGAGGGCGTTGAGTAGGGCGTCGTAGCCCGCGTGAGTGTCATTGCCCGTGTGCATCACTTCCACAACACCGACCAGGTCGAAGTTGCTTTCGATGAGCTCGCTCACAAGCGCGATGTCGGTGCCTGGTTCGAGTCCAAGCCGCCGTATGTT
>CAZEWA010000012.1:18074-49571 GCA_964515685.1 uncultured Polyangiales bacterium
TCGGTTGAGTCGACTGCGGAGGGCGCTTGCTCATCCTGCATTTCCTCTGCGCCTTGAAGGTTTGGTGGGGTGGGCGCCTTTTGCGTGGCGATAGGCGCAGCCCATCGATCGAGGCATGCAGAAGTGAGCGTGCCCATCAACCATAAGGAAGGAAAACCAAAATATGCTCTCACGGGCGCGGTATCGGCCCGCTAAGCCTTGAGGTTGCGGGCCTTAGCGCGCGAAGCTCGCAAACAATTCCGTGACCAGGAATGCCACCCGCTCGCCTTCGCGCTGCATCACCACGCCGAGGCCGACGTGGCTTGCTCCGGGATTGAGCAGGTTGGCGCGATGTCCGGGGCTCGCCATCAGCCCTTCGTGAATCTCGCTTGCGCTGTAGCCACGGCCGATGTTTTCGAGCACGAGGCTCGCCTTCAGACCCGCACGCTCGACGCGGTCGACGGCGGTGCCGCTCGTGTTCGACGTGTGAGCGACGAACGCGTTTTTGTCCATATCCTCGCTGTGCTTGAGGGCGATGCGGGCCAACGTGCGGTCACGCTTGAGGGGCAACAGGTTTCGCGCCTTTCGGTCTTGGTCGATCAGCGTATGCAGTTTTTTGAGCACACTCGCTGCGTCGGTTTCTGCGGCGGCGGCTTCGAATGCGGGAGGACTTCCCTCGGGGCCATCTCCCACGAGGATTGGAATCACGGCGAGTACGGCCACGCCCTGTGGTCCTTCTGCGAGGATCTCCACACTGTGAAGACCCGTGCCTTGGAGCTTGAGCGTCTGTTTTATGCTGCGACGCGCGGGCAGGGCCACGCGTGCGACTGCTCCGTGCGCGTCCGTGATGGCGAGCGAGGGACGAGCGTAGGGAGCCTCGAGCGTGGTCTCGAGCGGAAGGGCTGCGCCCTCGGCAATGCGGCGCGGAATGGCTTTGCTCAGGCTCAGAAAGCGCCCTGAGAAGGCCACCGAAAGGACGCTCATCGTCGGTGTGGTCAGGAGTGCGCCTCCGCAGTGGGTCAGCCCGCCTGCGTTGGCCACGTCGCGGATGTTCTCTTCTACGCTCTCGGCCAACATCGAGGCCTTGGAGGCTGCGCCAAGCCAGATTTGCGGCGTGGGTTCTACCAGACCCACGCGCTGCCCCACGTAGCCGACGAAGGCGCCTCGCGGGGCCAAGCGTCCGCCATCGCTTGCCTGCGCTATCGCGCGTGCGACCTGGGCCAGGCGTGGGTCTGGGGTCAGGCCCCACTTTTGACAGGCGCGCGATAGGGCTGTGCGAATCATGGCTTCGTTTTCGCGCGTGCTGTTCTCCGCAATCAGGAGGTCGCCTCGGGGAACCTGCGTCGCGTACGGCAAGGCATCGGGCAGCGAGGTTTCATTGGCCTGCTCCGCTTCGGCCGCGCCAGCTGCCGCAGCGGGCCTCGCCTCGCGCACGGAAGCGCTTCCATGAGCACAGCCCACACTAGTTAGCAGGCTGAGCAGAGCGAGGCCTCGGCCGAGATCGTGAGCGAAGACTTTAAAAGCTTGGGTTGTGTCTTGGGCGGTTCTGGTTAGCTTGTGCATCCATGCTTCCAATCCGTGTTCGCGGGGCACGTACCCACAATCTACGCGATGTGTCCCTTGAGCTTGAGCCCGGGCAGCTCATTGCCATTGTAGGCCCTTCTGGCGCCGGCAAGTCGTCGCTTGCATTCGGCACCCTGTACGCGGAAGGGCAGCGCCGCTTTGTCGAGAGCTTGAGCACCTACGCACGGCAATTTCTCGAGCGACTCGCGCGACCCGATGTCGACGAGCTTGCACCGGTCCCGGCCGGCATTGCCGTCGACAGGCAGGGCGAGATCCGGACGAGCCGCTCCACGGTCTCCTCGCTCACGGACGTGGCCGACTACGCCAAGAGCCTGTGGGCGCATGTGGCGTCGCTGTCTTGCACGTGCTGCGGTGCTGAGGTGCAGCGGACAAGCCCGGAGGCTGCAGCACGACGCGTGCTTGCGGAGTGTGCGGGCGCAAAGGTGCTGGTGGCTTATCGGGTAGAGGTTGCACGCGCGGAGGATTTCCTCGCGCTGCGCGATGGGCTCGTTGCAGAGGGCTACCGTCGTGTGCAGGTCTCGGGCGAGGTGCGGGATCTCGATCAAGTTCGGCCGAGTGATGTTTTGCCCAAGGGCAAGGGGAAGGCTGCGCGCGCGCCTGGATTCGACGTCGTCGTGGATCGCCTGCAGGTTTCACCTGGCGAACAGAGTCGCCTGGTGGAGGCGCTCGAAGTCGCCATGCAGCGAGGAGCCGGGCAAGCCTGCGTGATTGTCGCGCAAGGTGAGCGGCTCGAGTTTTCAAAGGGGCTTGTGTGCACGGCCTGTGGCGAAAAATTCTTCGATCCCTCGCCAGGACTCTTTTCGTTCAACAGCCCGGTTGGGGCGTGCGAGGATTGTCGCGGCTTTGGACGCGTGATGGGCGTCGATTGGGACAAGGTCCTCGATCCCGAGAAAGCGCTTGCCAGTGGCGCCATCTTGCCGTGGAAGGGCAAGTCCACCGAGTGGGAGCGCAAGGAACTAGAGACCCACGCCAAGAAGTTAGGCGTGCCCCTCGACGTTCCGTACAAGAAGCTTACCGCCGCCCAGCGTAGCTGGTTGCGAGACGGCGATGAGATAGGATTTCCAGAGGGTTGGGGCGGCCTAGCTGGCTGGTTCAAGTGGCTCGAGACGCGCACGTACAAGATGCATGTGCGCGTTTTGCTGGCCCGCTACCGACGCTACGACGCCTGCGGGACCTGCGGTGGAACTCGCTTCAAAGAGGCCGCTCGCGCGTTCTCGGTGCGCGGGCTCAGCATCAGTGATTTTCACGCGCTGAGCGTCCGAGACGCGGCCGCATTTGTTCAGCGCTTGGGCACAGAACTCGAGGGCGATGCAGCAACCGATCTTTTACTTCGCGAGCTGAGCTCACGGCTCAATACGCTTGCGGACGTAGGTCTCGGGCACCTCTCGCTCGACCGTGCGGGCAACACGTTGAGCGGTGGAGAGACCCAGCGCGTGGCGCTCTCGACCGCACTTGGGGCTTCGTTGAGCTCTGCCATGTTCGTGCTCGATGAGCCCACCGTGGGGCTTCATCCGAGCGATGTCGCGCGCCTGACTTCCGTGGTGAGGCGCCTTGCCGACGCGGGCAATCTCGTGATTGTCGTGGAGCACGATCCACAGCTCATTGCAGCGGCAGATCGCGTGATCGAACTCGGCCCAGGTGCAGGTGCCTTGGGCGGGAATGTTGTATTCGACGGTCCACCTGCATCCCTGCTCAAAGCGCAGACAGTTACAGGTCGCGCGCTCACCGAGCGAGTGCGACCTGTGCCGCAGCAGCGGGAGTCGCTCGGCCTGTTGCAGCTTTCGAACGCGACGGGTCACAACCTGAAAGGGGTCGACCTTCAGCTCGAAAAGGGCCTGCTGACGTGTGTCACGGGGGCGAGCGGTAGCGGCAAGAGCAGCTTGATTCGCGGCACGTTGGCGCCTGCGGTCGCGCGCAGTCTCGGTGAGCGTGAGGCGCGGCCATTGCCGTTCGGAAAGCTTGAGGGATTCAAGGGCATCACGGGGGTTGTGCAAGTGGACCAAGCGCCTCTCGGGCGTTCGTCGCGCGGCACGCCGGCTACGTATATGGGGGCCTGGGATGTGTTGCGGAAGCGCTTTGCGGGCGAGTCCCTCGCCAAAGAGCGTGGTTTTATGCCAGGCACGTTCTCCTTCAACGTGGAAGGCGGACGCTGTGAGGCGTGCAAAGGGCAGGGCTTTGAGACCGTCGAGATGCAGTTTTTGGCGGATGTGAGCTTCGGCTGCCCGGAATGCGGAGGCAAGCGATTCGTCGGGCCCGCGCTCGATGTGCGCCATCGCAACTTCGATGTGGCGGAAGTGCTCGAGCTCAGCGTGGAAGAGCTCGCGAGCGCGTTCAACGATGACTGGGAGCTGCTCAACACCATCAAGCCCCTGCTCGATGTGGGCTTGGGTTACTTGCGCATGGGGCAGCCGTTGAACACGCTCAGCGGCGGCGAGGCGCAGCGGCTCAAGCTTGCGCAAGCTTTGTCGGAGGCAAAACCACGTTCGCTCATTGTTCTCGATGAGCCGACCGCAGGCCTCCATCCTTCTGATGTCGAGCCCTTGCTGTCAGTGATCGAACGCTTGCTGCATCGCGGAGACACCGTCGTAGTTATCGAGCACGACATGCGCGTGGCTGCACGTGCCGACCGCGTGATCGATCTGGGCCCGGCTGCCGGGGATGCAGGCGGTCAGATTGTTGCACAGGGAACGCCGACTGAAGTGGCAAAGAGTCGCGGTCCGAGCGCGTCGTTTTTGCGAGATGCGCTCGAGGCGCGCCCGCTCGCGCTCAAGGCGCCTTCGAAGAAGCGCCATGTGCACGACGCCGCCGGTCGAACCGAGGTGCTGCGTGCGCGTGAACACAACCTGAAGAATGTCAGCGTCTCGATTCCGCACGGAAAATTTGTGGCGCTGACGGGACCGAGTGGCAGCGGGAAGAGCAGCTTGGCCTTTGGTGTGATCCATGCGGAAGCGCAGCGTCGTTTCGTGGAAACCCTGTCGCCCTATGCGCGCCAATACTTGCCGCAGCTGCCGCGTCCTGATGTCGATCGTGTGACCGGCGTCGAGCCGTCCCTCTCGCTCGAACAGCGTATCACGCGCGGCGGTGCAACCTCCACCGTGGCGACCATCACGGAGGTGTCACATTCCTTGCGTTTGCTTTATGCGCGCATCGGTGTGCCCACGGGTCGAGCCCAAGAGTTCATGGCGAAGCAGACGGTGCGCGACGCTGTGAGGTCGCTCAGTGCAAAGTTTGGCGACAAGGCGAGCTATCGTGTGCTTGCTTGCGTCGTGCAGGGGCGCAAGGGCATCTACCGAGACCTGCTCGATAAGGCGCTAACGCGCGGCATTCACGAGGCGCGTATCGATGGCACGTTCCAGAAGATTGAACCCGGTCTGGCGCTCGACCGCTACCGCGAGCACGACATCGAGCTGCTGCTGGGCACGACGCAGGTGTCGGGACTCGAGGCGCTCTTGCGCGCGGCGGCCAAGGAGGCTGAGGGCGAAGTCAAAGTGCTGGTTGGGAAGCAAGAGATTGCTCTGGTGCTGGAGGAAGGCAGTGCGAGTAAGAGTCGTGTGCTCGACCCCAGGCTCTTCTCATTCAACACCCGACAGGGCGCATGCAGCGCCTGCGAAGGGAAGGGCTATCTGGTTGTCACGCAAGGTCGAGGCAAGAAGGCGCGTGAAGAGCGCGTCCCCTGCGAAGAATGTGCAGGCAGTCGCCTCTCTGAGCTGGCGCGCAGCATTCTGGTGCAGGGCAAGCCGATTACCCACTACTTGAATCAAAGCGTGCTCGGCGCGCGCGCTGCGTTGGGGCAGCTCAAGCTCACTGGGCGAGATGCGCTGATCGGCGCAACGCTTTTGACTGAGCTCGACACGAAGCTGAGCTTCCTCGAACGTGTCGGCGTGGGGTACCTTGGTCTTGATCGCGCGGCTGACACCTTGAGCGGCGGCGAAACGCAGCGCGTGCGTCTTGCGGCTCAGCTTGGGACGGGCCTTACGGGGGTGCTCTACGTGCTCGACGAGCCCACCATCGGGCTCCACCCGCGAGACACAACGTTGCTTATAAGCGCCTTGAAAGAGCTCGTAGAGCGCGGCAACAGCGCACTGGTCGTCGAGCACGATCTCGAAACCATCGGTGCCGCCGACCTCGTGATCGACATGGGCCCCTCCGGTGGGCGTCTCGGCGGCACGATTGTGGCCCAGGGTACGCCTCAAGCCTTGCTGCACGATCCCAACTCCATCACCGGCAAAGCCCTCAGCTTCAAGCCCGACAAGCGCGACGAACGCTCGCTCGACGACGTGGCGTGGCTCGAGCTCATCGGTGCGGAAGAGCACAACTTGAAGCGTGTGGATGCCAAGGTTCCGCTCGGCCGCTTCAGCGTGGTCACGGGCGTGAGTGGTTCCGGGAAAAGTACCTTAGTGCGCAAGGTGCTGCTGCCGGCGGTGCGCGATGCGCTGGGACTCGTGAATGAAACGGCGCCTGGAAAGTACAAGAAACTTCGCGGTGCCAACGCTCTCAAGCGCGCGGTAGAAGTCGACCAATCGCCGATTGGGCGCACGCCGCGCTCGGTGCCTGCGACCTATATCGGCATCTGGGATGAGATCCGTAAGCTGCTTTCAGGAACCCAGGAGGCTCGGACGCGCGGCTATGGACCCTCTCGCTTCTCGTTCAATGTCGCCGAGGGGCGCTGCGCCACCTGTGACGGCAATGGCGCTCTGACGGTCGAGATGTCGTTCTTGCCCGATGCGCTTGTGCCCTGCGAGGCCTGCGGTGGCGCGCGCTTTTCCGAGGAAACGCTGCGCGTGAAGTATCACGGTCTGTCGGCGGGGGAGATCCTCAACCTGGAAGTCGAACGCGCAGCCGAGTTGTTTGCCCCCGTACGCAATGTGCACGGGCCGCTGGCGATGATGACGGAGTTGGGCCTGGGCTACCTCAAGCTTGGGCAGCCATCGAGCACGTTGAGCGGAGGCGAGGCCCAGCGCATGAAGCTGGTGTCGGAGCTGGCGACGCAGGCACAGGGCGCAACTTTGTACGTGCTCGACGAGCCAACCACGGGCCTTCATCGCAGTGATGTGCAGCGATTGCTGCAATTTCTCGAGCGATTTGTGAGACGCGGAGACACGCTGCTCCTCATCGAGCACCATCCAGATGTGATGCTCGCAGCCGATTACCTACTCGACTTGGGTCCCGAGGGCGGTGAGGGAGGTGGCAGCGTCGTTGCGTTCGGCCGTCCCTCGGACATAGCCAAAGTGCGTGCGAGCCACACCGGAAAAGCACTCAAGCAGGCCTTCAAACAACGCGACAGCTAACCTTGAGTCTGTGGGGTAGATCGCATTTTCCGACCGGCCCGAAATGACAGATAGGTTGGCCTCGCGTCGCCGCGCGGATTGACACTAAGTATCGAATCCATTGACAGGCGGAGCAAAACCGCCGACAGAGAATCTAGCTTAGCTGCGTTCTTGGGGTGGTCTTATGTTCGTTTCAATCTTACTGGTGCGTGGTGTCCTAGCGGAGCTCAAGCGACAAGGGCGTGATGGGCAGGCTTGGCTTCACGAGGCGCGAGTCGATCAAGGAATGCTCAGTGACGTTCGCGCGAAGGTCGAGGTCGGCGCTTGGGACCGCATGCTGCGTCGCGCGATGTATCAGCTGTCCGATCCCTCGCTGGGCCTAACGCTCGGATTCGGTGATTCCGAGGGCATGCTGCAGCTGCTCGGCTACATGCTGACGTCGTCGCGTACGCTGCAGGAGGCGTTTGAGCTGTGTCAGCGCTATTCGCCTCTCATCGTGGACGACCTGCGCGTGGAGCTCGTGCATGTGGGTCCGCTCACCCATTTTCGTTTCGGCTTTCACTCCGTGATCAGCCCGGAATCGCATGCTTTTGCCGAAGAACTGACGGCGGCCATCGCCTTCCGCTTGGGCAAACATCACAACCCCGACGGGCTGTCGCTCGAGCTGCGTTTCCGCCAGCCGGAGCCGGCTCACCGCGAAAAGTTCGACAACTTCTTTCAGTGTCCGATTCGCTTTGGTTGCGCGCAGAGCGAGATTGTCTTCGACCGCAACTTACTGCTCAAGACCCAGCCGCACGGGGATGGCTTGGTCGTGGAGAGCCTGGCGAACACGGCCGACAAGCTGCTGCGCGAGCTTCACACGCAGCCTGCATTTTCCGAGCGTGTACGCCTAGTGCTTGCGCACGAGCCTGAGCTCACGGCGGTGGATGCCGCTCGCATTGCGTCGAAGCTCGGTATGAACACGCGCGTGTTGCGACGCCGTCTGCGCGACGAAGGGGCCAACTTGCGCGCGCTCATCGATGAGAGTCGCATGCGCGCGGCGTGCGTGAGCCTGATGAATCCGAACACGACCATCAAAGACACGGCAGAGCGACTCGGTTATTCGGAGCCGAGCGCATTTCATCGTGCGTTCAAGCGCTGGACCGGCAAGACCCCGGCTGATTTCATGCGCAAGGATGAGGACGATGGCCTTGACTCCGCCTCAAACTCCCTCTGAATCCAGCGCGCGTAGTCCGAGCTCACAGCCGTCTTCCCACGCTTTGCGTGTGCTAAAGCAGGGCTGTCGATGAACCTGGTCTTGGTTTCCGAGAGTACTTTCAACCTGCGCTTTCGCGTCGAGCTCCAAGATGGGCTGGCCGTGGAGGCGGTGCTCTACCGCGGCGACACGTTGTGTGTATCGAGCCAGGTCGGTTGCGCTGTGCAATGTCCCTTTTGCGCCTCAGGGAGTCAGGGCCTCTTTCGCGCGCTTTCGTTCGAGGAGCTCTGGGGCCAGGTCGAGCGCGTTCGAAGCCTCGGCCACAGCGTGACGCGCGTCACTGTAAGTGGCGTCGGAGAGCCTCTTCACAATCACCGTGCGGTAAGTCAGTTTGTGGTGCGGTGTCGCGAGGAGCGCATCGCGCCGAGTCTGACGAGCTCGGGTGGCCCCATCGAGCGTTTGCGCGAGTGGTTTTTGCTGCCGCACAACGGCCTCACACTCAGCGTCCATTCAGGCACCGAGCCCGTGCGCGCGCGCATGGTGCCACGCGGGCCCAGTCTCGAGGCGTTGTTTGCATGTTTGGCCGAGGAAGTGCCGAAGATGTCGCGCTCGCGGCGCAAGAAGCTTTCGCTCTCCTATTTGCTCGTCGCCGATGAAAACGACGGGGACGCTGAAGTCCGAGCCTTTGCAGAGCGTGTGCTTCCGCTCGGACTTACGGTGCATCTCTACGCGTACAATGCTGTGCCGACGAGTCCGCATCGAGCCGTCAGTCGTGCACGCTACGAGGAAGTGTATGCGTTGCTCGTCTCCCACGGGCTCAAGGTGCGCATGAGTAGCCAGGCGCGCATCGAAGCAAACGGTGGCTGCGGCACGCTGGTGGTCACTCGCAATCGCTCGCTCAAGCTGCTCGATGCAAGCCTAGGCTGAGCTGCCTCAGTCGCGCAGCGACGCTGCCAGACCGTCCAGGATATCGGTCTCGGAGACCAAGAGCTCCGAGATGTTGAATGTGTCCAAAATCCCGAGCAGCACCACCGCGCCACCAGGTATGACTTCCGCGCGCTTGGGCTCCATCAAAAGAGCTCGCCGCTGCTCGGTGGAGACTGCCGTGAGCCGCGAAAAAGCTTGCTGCACGTCATCGCGCGAAAGCAGCATGTGGTGTGTCTTCTCGGGGGCGTAGCGCGTGAGCCCGAGGCTCATCGCACCCAGGGAAGTGATGGTCCCGGCCAAGCCCACCATGCGCTTGAGACGCGTCACATCGATGGCTGCGCGCACCTTTTCAAGGATTTTGCGCACATCTTCTGCGCACGCCTCGAGCTCTGCCTGCGTGGGTGGATCGCTCTTGAGGTAGCGTTCCGTCATGCGTACGCAGCCCATGTCGACTGAGATGAGCTGCTCGGGTGCACGGCTGCCCAACACGAACTCGGTCGAGCCGCCGCCGATGTCGACAATCAGGTACGGCCCGTCTTCTGGAGCGAGCCCATGCGTCGCACCCAGGAAGGAAAAGCGTGCTTCTTCCTCGCCCGGCAGTAGTTCGGGGCGTGTGCCGAGTGCAGTTTCGGCGGCATCGAAGAAGGTCTGGCTGTTCGATGCGTCTCGTGCTGCGCTGGTCGCAGCAGCGCGCACGCGGAGCACGCCATGCTTGCGAATCAGCTCGCCGTATTGCTGCAGCACGCTGCAGGTACGCTCGATGGCGTCGGGATGCAGTGTGCCCGTGACATCGACGCCTTGGCCAAGGCGGGTGACCTGCATGTGCCGTTCAAGTTCTCGGCCCTGTGCGTCGGTGATCAGCAGCCTTACGGAGTTGGTGCCGATATCGACGGCGGCCACGTTGGCATGGGGGGCTAGCGTGCTCATTTTAGGCTCCTTGCGAGCCAATCTGACGCTTCAGTCCGATCAGTGTCAGCAGCTCCATGCGCGCTGCGGAGTCTTGCAGGAACAACCCGTGAAGCTTACTCGTGGTTGTCCAAGCGCCGGGCTTGCGCACTCCGCGGTAGCACATACAGAAGTGCTGGCATTGCATGATCACAGCGACTCCTTGAGGCTTTAGATGTAGCTGCATCGCGTCTGCTATCTGCTTGGTGAGCTTCTCTTGCACTTGCAGCCGCTTGGCGAACACATCGACGACGCGCGCCACCTTACTCAGTCCCACGACGCGTCCGTTGGGAATGTAGGCCACATGCGCCTTGCCCACGAAGGGAACCATGTGGTGCTCGCAGTGGCTAAACACTTCGATGTCACTTACCAGCACGAGCTCGTCGTAGCCCTCGACTTCGTCGAAGGTGCGCTTGAGATATTCCCCCGGATCCATCGCATAGCCGCTGTAGTGCTCGCTCATGGCGCGGATCACGCGCGCGGGCGTGTCGAGCAAGCCTTCGCGCTTCGGATCCTCACCCAAGTAGCGCAGGAGACCGCGCACATGGGCCTCGGCCTTACGAACCTCTTCGGGGCTACGACGCTGGTTCAAGGACTCGGGAATGTGTGGAACGCGGCGTACTCGTTTCGGCATCCTGCCGAACATGAGGGATGGGCGGGAGGGCCTCAACCGAAAACACCTTCAGTTGAGGAACTTGGCCCGCTTGCGGCATGGGCTTTTCCGCCTAACCGCCGAAGCGGAGCTCAGGTGGCCGCTGAAAGAAGCCGTTTCTCTCAGGGTCGTTGTAGCTTTTGTAGTCGATCTCCCAAGGCGAGATGCGGCAGGCGCCCCCGTCGCAAGTGATGGTCAGCGCCATGGGCGTAACGCTCCGGTAGCTGGAATTCGAGGGCAAGTCGTCGTTGTCCTTGCCGCCCGACGAGAACAGCGTGCAGAGCAGGAAGTTCGGTTCGTCGTATACGCGAGCAAAGCCTTCGTTGACCTTCTCGTGTCCTCGGATCAGCGCTTCGCAGCCGATGCGCTGCAGAAAGCGCTGGGCCTGCAGACGCCCGAACGCAAAGCGCGCGGATTGGTCTTGGAGCTCTGCGGGAATGACGTCGGCGGTCGATGGATCGCTCCACATCATCTGGAAGCGAATGTCCGGGTCGTTCAGGCTGGAGAGATCCTTGAAACGCTCCTTGAACAAGCGATCCCGCGGAATCCCGCCGTGCACGAACATCGTCCGGCCAAACAGGAGCGTGGTGGGCAGTGCCTCGAACAGACGGATGTACTCGCGGAAGACGTCGACATCTACGTGGGGTTTCAAGGTGTCGATGGCTTCAGAGGGCTTCACTCCACCGTAGATGTTGCCCTTGAACTCCACGAAATACTCGTGATTTCCCCGCAATACGACCACGTGTTCAGGTGCTGTGAGATACAGCAAGAGCACGGAGCGCAGCACGCCGTTGAGGCTGAAGATGCCGCGATCGATGTAGTCGCCGAGTAGCACGAGCTTGGGCTCAGGATTGTTCTCCGGGTCCGCTCGGTAGGCAGCAACTTTGTCGAAGAACTTCGACTGCATCAGCGCGCCCTTGAGACAGCTGTAGCAGCCGTGCAGATCTCCGAGCACTGTGAGCTCGAAGCGCTTACCGGGCGGAGTGGGACAGACCTGCACGTGACCGTCCAAAAACGGCGCTTCGTCAGCGAGGTCGGCCACGCTCTGCTTGCCTTGTAGCTTGCCCTCGCCCTTGGCGCGCTCGCTCTCGAGGTTGGCGATGGCTCTGTCCACGACATCCCGATCGGCTTCGATCTGCCGACGCCGCGTTTCGGGATCGCGCGAGTAGTGGTGTTCGAACTGATCGAAGAACGGATGAACTCTACGCTCCGAGTCGAGCGTGCTAGGCGGAGCGATGGACACGCTGCGCCCGCGCTGTTCGTCGACAAGCTCGAGTTCGAGGTCCGCTTCGAGCAGCGCGCTCAGTTCCGCTCGAAACTTCACTTCGGCAGGATGCGCTTCGCCATCGGCCATGATCAGATGGTCGATGGTTTCCATGAGCTGTTCTTGGCTCGGGCCATCGAAGCCCTGGAAAATCTCGAAACAGCGCAACTTCAGCTTACTGTGCACGAAGCTGTCGTGGTCTTCGTCGCGAGCGACTGCCTCCGTGAAGAGCTCCTTGACCTCGGTGTCGATGCCTTCGAAAACCTCGTGGAAATGCGCGGTAAACTTCCCTATTAGCTCCTGTTGAATCTCTGGAGAGAGCTTGGCTGCGCCGATTTTGACGCGATGGGCGACCAGCTTGCCGATGTAGTCGCGGACAAAGCTTTTCTCGGCAGCATCGAACTCTCCGTCGATGTACCCGAAGGTCGTCAGATAAAAAATGATGGCCCGCATCTGTTTTTCGGCGAGCTCTGGATCACCGCTGAAGTTGAGCATGGCCCGACGGAGTGTAAACGGTTTTGAGGCCGTGCGAACTTTCCGTAATCGCGGATACTTGCCTACCATGCATGTCTTGGTAAGCGGAGCGGATGGCTTTGTCGGGACGCACCTCGTCCGGGGATTGAGGGAAGCGGGGCACGAAGTCGCGCCCTTGGTGTACGGACGAGCGGCGCTCCCAGGCGAGCTGCGCATCGATCTCACGCAAAAGAGCGCGCTTTTTGCGCTTCCTTCCGGCGTGGACGCGGTGGTGCATGCAGCGGGAATCGTAGACCCAGGTGCGTCGGTATCGCTGATGTACGCCGTGAATGTTCAAGGGACACGCAACCTCGTGGATTGGGCGCGCGCAGAGCGAGTCAGGCACTTTGTGCAACTCAGCTCCATCGCCGTGTACGGTCCTTTGTTACTTGGGGAAGATCGCGACGAGTCCACCCCGCGTCTGGGACGCGCCCTCGGTATCCCGTACATGCGTACCAAGGCTCAGGCCGAGGTCTACGTCGAGCGCAGTGGGCTGGGGTTCACGAGCCTGCGTCCACCGGCCATCCTGGGCAGTGGGGATACCATCATCACGCAGGCATTCGCCGAGGCCTTGAGTGGTGAGGGCATCCCCCTCGTACCCCACGCGAGCCCGGGCCGTCGGGTCTCGCTGGCGTTTGCCGCAGGCGTAGCGGAGGTCGCCATCCGTGCGCTCGACCGTGGTCCTCTACAAGGGGCTGTGCACATGGTGGATGCCGAGCTGAGTCTCGCGGAGCTCGCTGAGATCTACGCCGCCAAGTTACGAAAACCATGCGTCTTTTCGAAGGTGTCTTGGTCTGCGTTGCGCGGTCAGCTCGGAGACGCTGGCTTTCAATGGCTGCTCACAAGCGCGCGTTTTGGGCAGCACTACAGCCGTCACAAGCTGTTTCGCGAGCTTGGCTACAAGTCCACGATCCCGCTAGAAAACGCCGTTGATGCTGGCATTTCCAGTTTGCAAGGGATTAGTCGGAGTTTATTCTAGTGGTGTTCACGCTTCGCCTTGAGAGGGCACGGCATCCTGGCTGCCGGACTCGGGCAACGCGGCGCGTGATTGCGACGGTACAGCCACACCTTGGTCACAACGTTGCGCGCTCCTCGGGCAGGGCTCCGGCTCGGTGGGCGAAGGGAAGATCGGGCACGAAGGTGTCACGGAGCTGGAAGAGATAGAGCAACATGGGTCAGCGACTGTATGTAGGAAACCTGCCGTTTAGCGCGACGGCAGATGACGTGCGTGCGACGTTCGAAGGTGTCGGTGAGGTGAGTGATGTGCATCTCGTGATCGATCGCGAAACGGGCCGTGCCCGTGGCTTCGCGTTCGTGACCATGGGATCCGATGAAGCCGCGCAGACGGCCATCTCTCAGCTCAATGGGGCTGTGATAGGTGGGCGTCCTCTGCGCGTAAATGAGGCGGAAGATCGCCCCCGTGGCGGCGGCGGTGGTCGTGGCGGCTTCGGTGGCGGCGGCAGCTTCGGCGGTGGCGGCGGTGGTGGCGGCGGCGGTGGTGGCGGCGGCCGTAGCTTCGGCGGTGGCGGTACTGGCGGCGGCTTCGGTGGCGGAGGTGGCTTCGGTGGCGGAGGTGGCTTCGGCGGCGGTGGCGATGCAGGCGGCGGTGGTCGTGGTGCGCGCCGCAACGATCGTCGTCGCAACAACGACTACGAAGACTGAGACCCTGGCTCACGCTTACCGCGTGGGCCGACATCCATGAGCGCTTGCGCAACCTCGAGGGCGCAGGCGCTTTTTCAATTTGCGCCGTTCGATTGGCGTAAAGCGCATCACCGAGAAACGGGCGCGTTCAGACTTCCATCATACGCAGACGGGCGAGGTCCTCGTCCGATAGGTAAGGAAGTGGCTCGACCGCGCCTAGCGCGGCGTCCACGTGCGCGGGTACGCGCGGACCTATCAGAATCGACGAAACGATGTCGTGCGCCAAAGCGAAACGCTGGGCAGCTTGGGCCATCGTCAGCACCGGCTCGTTGAGCAGGAAGCGTCGAGCGTTGACCTGTTCGACGCGTTCTCCGAAGGCCTCCTGAGACCAGCGACCCGAGCGGTGATCGTCCGGTGCAAAGCGCTTGCGCTTCGCCCAGCGTGCCGCGAGCAAGCCGTGGCCAAGCGTGGAGCGCGCCAGGAGGCCCACCTTGCGGGCACGCAGATCAGACTCGAGGTCCCAGACCAGTCGCGGTTGCAGCAAGTGAAACGGCATGCACAGAACTTGAGCGCCCGCATCGAGGGCTGCCTGGGCATCGTCGACATGGGAAACCGACGCCCCCCACGCGCGAATCTTCCCTTCGCGCACCAAGTCTTCCGCGAGGCCCTTGGTTTCCTCGCGCCGCAAATCGGCTTCTTCCGGATTGTGCAAGAGCCACACGTCGATGCGGTCGGTCTTGAGGTTTGTGAGCGAGGCCTCGCACTGCGCGCGCAAACTCTGTGCAGTGAAGTCGCGTGTCAGGCCCGTGCTGCCAGCGACGAGTCCTGCACGCGTGATGTACACGAACTCATCGCGCAGACCGGAAACTGCCTCTGCGACCGCGATTTCGCAGCGCCCCGCGTCGCCCCACACAGGCGCCATATCCACGCTGCGCAAGCCATGCAGGATGGCGCTCTCGAGCGTGCGCGTCTGCTGCTCCGGGAAGACGTGCCCATAGGCTCCGCCAAAGAGACCCCAGGTTCCGAGGGTAAGCTCGGTGAGGGAAATGCCAGTGCCACCTAGTGGGCGCGTTCGTATGGAGGTCATGGGCTCACGGGAGTTGCAGCAGGATCATGCGCGCAATGCTGAAATATACGAGCAATCCGAGCACATCGACCAGAGATGCGATGAACGGAGTGCTCGAGACGGCAGGGTCTAAGCCCACGCGCTTGATGGCGAGGGGCAAGAGTGAGCCGACCAGGGTTCCTACCGTCACCACGGCGAGCACGCTTATCGAAACGGACAGTGCGAGCTCGAAGGCGTGAGCGCTTCCGATCACCAACGCGCGCACAAAGCCCACAATGCCGAGCACCAGGCCCAGCACCAAGCCGATGCCGGCCTCGCGGACAAGGATGCGCACCCAGTCGGCGGGCACCACCTCGCCCACCGCCAAAGCGCGAATGATGAGCGACGAGGACTGGGAGCCCGAGTTACCGCCCGAGGAGATGATGAGCGGGATGAAGATGACCAGCTCAACGACCGCAGCCATGTCGGCTTCGTGCTTGTTCATCACCGAGGCAGTGAGCAGTCCGCCCATGAACAGCACGATGAGCCAGGGTGCACGTTTCGCGATGAAGGTCCAAAAGCCCGTCGCGAAATAGGTGTCGTCGATGGGCTGGACCGCACCCATCATCTGCAAGTCTTCGGTGGCTTCTTCGACGACTACGTCGATGACGTCGTCGACGGTGACGAGGCCGAGCATGCGGCCCTGGATATCCACCACGGGCAGCGCTGAAAAGGCATACTTTTGGAACATGCGCGCGACCTCTTCCTGGTCGGACTCGGGGCCCACCGAGATCACGTTATGTTCCATGGTGTCTTCGATAGCGACGCCGGGATCACTCAGGATGAGCTCACGCAGGGAGACCACGCCCACGAGCCGGCCGCCGTAGGCCTGGACGTAGCCGTAGTAGACGGTCTCTGCGCGGTCCCGGCGGCTGTACTGGCGCACGGCTTCCATCGCCTGCCAGATTTTCATGGTCGGCGAGAGCGTGATGTAATCGGTGGTCATGAGACCACCGGCGGAATCCTCGGGGTAACTCGAGAGGTCGCGCAGGTCTTGTGCGATTTCCGGCTCGGTCTCGGCGATGTGCGAGAGGATCATCTCCGCGATGGGAGAGGGCAGGTCTTGGATGACGTCGGCCCGGTCGTCCGGCGCCATCTCCGACAGCACCTCGGCCGCGTTTTGCGCGCCAAGCCGCTCCAGAATGCGCCCGCGCTCCTCGTCTGGCATGTGCGCAAGCACCGCAGCGGCCAGATCTGGGGGCACCGCACGAAACAGCGCGATCGCCTCTTCTTGCGGCAGATCTTCCAACAACTCGGCGATGTCTTCCGAGTGGAATTCGTCCAGGGCCTCGCGCAGCTCGTCTGGATCCTGCGCGAGCGTCTGGGCCAGATCGGGGCCAAGTAGTTTCGCTAGACGCATCGAGGCCTAGTGTGCCCGAGCTTCGCGCAAACGCCCAGTAACGATGCGCATTTAGCCCCGAAGCCAGGCAGCAGCCTCAGGTGGGCTTCAGCGAGCTCTGAGCTTGGCGAGAAGCTGCTCCGCGAGGTCTGCGACTTCGTTGGTGTCTAGGGCCGGCCGATTGACGCGCGCGTAGGGCTCGGTGGCGTCTTCTGGCAGGCCTTCCAAAAAGCGCGAGGGGGCGGCTTGCGTGACCTGACCGCGCAGAAGCCGCCGCTTGAAATGCGAGATATACAGGCGATCGCGCGCACGCGTGACCCCTACGTAAAAGAGCCGGCGCTCTTCGTCGACGTCGGTGGGGGCGGCCTCTGTGACCTTCGGGTCCGTGGTGCGGCTGTGGGGAAGCTGGCCTTCGACGACACCGATCAGAAACACGGTGTGGAACTCGAGGCCTTTTGCGCCGTGCAGCGTGGAGAGGGTGACCTGATTGGGCTCGCCCGATTCGTTCTCCTCGGTTTCGTCGCGTTTCAGCGTGATGCGAGCGAGGAACTGGGCGAGGGAGGGTTTGTCGTCGCCGGGGCGCGCTTCGTAGCGCTCGATGCTGCGCAGCAAGAACTGCACGCTTTCCCAGCGCCGCATGCCAGCCGCATCGTCGCCATCCACCAAGGCTTCGCGCAATCCAGCTCCTTCGAAGAGGTCCGCCGCGCCCTTGGCCATGTCGCGCCCAGTTTCGAAGCGACTGCGCATCGCTCCGAGCATATTGGTCAGCTTGAAGATGGAGCGCTTGGCGGCATCCGGCACGTCGTCGAGCGTCTGTGCGCGCTGGACGGCGTCCCAAAACGAGAGCCCGCGCGCCAATCTCAGGCGGTCGATACGCTCGATGGTGGTGTCGCCGATGCCTCGTGGTGGGTAGTTGATGATGCGGCGCAAGGAGATGTCGTCGAGCGGATTGACCGCCACACGCAGATAGGCGGCGGCGTCTTTGACTTCCTTGCGGTCGAAGAACTGCGTGCCTCCAAACAGGCGGTAGGGAACGCCGTTTGCGCGCAGCTCTTCTTCGATGAGTCGGGCTTGCAGGTTCGATCGGTACAGGATGGCCATGTCGCGATAGGCGAGGCGGTCCTGGTGCAGATCCTTGATCTCTTCGATCACGAAGCGCGCCTCATGCCCAGGGTCGTCGCAGGGCACCAGGCGCACTTTGTCGCCGCCACCGCGTGCAGCACGCAGCGTCTTTTGGTGGCGCTTGTGTTGGCTGTTCGCGATGGCCGCGTTGGCCACGTCGAGAACAGCTGCGCGCGAGCGGTAGTTGTCTTCGAGTTTGACAATCTTTGCGCCGGGAAAGTGCTGCTCGAATTCGAGGATGTTGCGAACATCCGCGCCACGCCAACCATAGATGGCTTGGTCGTCGTCGCCGACGACGCACACATTGGCGAGCTCATTGGCCAAGAGCAAAAGCGTCTTGAGCTGCGCTCCGTTTGTGTCTTGGAACTCGTCGATCAGGATGTGACGAAAGCGGCGCTGCCACTTTTCGCGCACCTGGGGGTGCTTTTCGAGCAAGCGCACCGGCAGAGCGACCAGGTCGTCGAAGTCGACGGCGTGCATGTTGCGCAGGGCCTGCTCGTAACGCGGATACACTTCGCGGGCGACCGCATCGTACTCGAAGTCGCTCTCGGGAATTTGCTCGGGCGCCTTGAGCTCATTCTTCCACAATGAGATACGCGAAATGATGGCCATGAGGTCGAGCTTGCGCGCCCCATCGCTTTTGCGGTCCTGCCGCAAGATTTCTCGTACGAGTCCGGTCGCGTCGGCCTGGTCGAAAATGACGAACTTGCCGTCGTAACCGAGCAGGCGATTTTCTTCCTGTAGGAAGCGCACGCCGAAGCTGTGGAAGGTCGAGAGGATGAGCTGCTCGGCGGATTTCGGGCCGACCAACGGGATCATGCGCTCGCGCATCTCCTCGGCCGCTTTATTGGTAAAGCTCACGGCCAGGATCTGCTCGGGGCGCACGCCCTTCTCGAGCAAGCGCGCGATGCGCATGGTGATCACGCGGGTCTTGCCGCTGCCTGCACCGGCCAGCACCAGCAAGGGACCCTGTCCGTGTTCGACTGCCGCCAGCTGGGGCGCGTTCAATCCATGCGACATGGGAATTTCGGTTCTTTAGCCAAAGGGCTTCGGGGGGCAAGCGGGAACGACCGAAGGGTACTCCGAAGATGCCGAGCGCAGGCTCGTGAAAGCGCGGGTTCGTGAGATCTTGCGGAGATAGCGAAGGTAGGGTCAGCTATCTCTATGGCCAACGACGACGCTGAACTCGATACTCTCGCGATCCACGCTGGACAATTCCCAGATCCGACCACGGGTGCTGTGATGCCTCCCATCGTACTTTCGAGCACGTTTGCGCAGGAAGGGCCCGGCAAACATAAGGGATTTGAGTACGCCCGCTCGGATAACCCCACACGTCGCACCCTGGAGCACTGCTTAGCGGCGCTGGAGGGGGCGGAGCACGGGCTCGCCTTCGCTTCCGGCTGTGCTGCCATGACCACGTTGCTCGCCACGCTGCGCCCGGGCGATCATGTGGTGGCGTGCGACGACGTGTACGGCGGCACCTTTCGCCTGCTCGACAAGGTCTTCAAGCCCTTCGGCATCAGCACGACCTGGGTCGACCTCAGCGACATGTCGCGTCTCACGGGCGCGCTGCGAGCGGAGACGAAGTTCGTGTGGCTCGAGTCACCCACCAATCCGATGCTCAAGCTGCTCGACATCGCGGCTGCGGCGCAGATCACGCACGCCCATCGCGCAAAGTTGGTCGTGGACAACACGTTCGCCACACCCATGCTCCAAAAACCCCTCAATTTAGGGGCCGATGTTGTCGTTCACTCCACGACGAAGTACCTAAACGGTCACAGCGATGTGGTGGGTGGCGCCATCTTGACGAGCGATGCCGAGCTCGCGACGCAACTGCGCTTTTTGCAGAATGCGATGGGCGCCGTTCCGTCGCCGTTTGATTGCTTCTTGGTGCTGCGTGGCGTGAAGACCTTGCCCGTGCGCATGGAGCGACACGTGAACACGGCGGCCTCGCTGGCGACGTGGCTTGAAGCGCATCCGCAGGTCGAGCGCGTCTACTATCCGGGGCTCAAGAGCCACCCGCAGCACGCCTTGGCGAGCATTCAGATGCGCGGTTTTGGCGGCATGATTTCCTTCGTCGTGAAGGGCGGCCTGCCCGCGGCGCGCAAGCTGCTCGAGAGTGTTCGCTTGTTCGTGTGCGCGGAGAGCCTGGGCGGCGTGGAATCGCTCATCGAGCACCCACCGTCCATGACGCACGGCTCCATCCCGAAGGAGACGCGTGAGGCGCTCGGCATCGTGGATGGCCTCCTTCGCATCAGCGTCGGGCTGGAAGCGGAGCGGGATTTGCAGCGCGACCTCGCCCAAGCGCTCGAGGCTGCGCGCGCCATGTAGCTGGGAAAACCGTCCAGACTGCAAAAATCCCGAAAAGAACCCTTCGGCGGCCCGGCAAAACAATGCTTTGCGGTGCTGTGCCGAGTTGATTAGCATGCGCCTCGACATGGGAGGATTCGGATGCGTTTAACGGCGGCGTGGGCGTGGATTTCGGTGGGGCTTCTTGCAGTGGCCTGTGGCGACGAGGATCCGGCTCCGGTGGTCAACCACGACATCGCTTGGGTCGTCGGTTGCGAGAAGGGAACATGTGGCTCGGGCTTGACCCGACACAGCATGGAAGCCGATCCGAAGACGCCCTATCAGGTGAGCTGCAGTCGCAACGGTAGCTTCTTCAACTTCACCGTCCGCGATCCAGGCGTGACGGAGGAGGAGGCGGGGCTCGATCCCGACCGGGATGCCCGCTACGGCAGCGAGCTGACCGTGCGCAACATCGAGGCCAGCACCGGTGGCTGCAACGTCGACGTACGTGAACAGGCTCCTGGCGACCAGGTTCCGATCTCGTACCGCGCGCCCTGTGGCAGCGGCTGCACCATCACGGTGCTGGGCGCGGAGGGAAACTGGGACTTCATCGCGGAGCTGCTGTGCGATGGCCTGCGCCCGAGCGGAAATACGGCCGAGGCCAATCCCCACTACTCCCTGTCGCACGTAGAGAGCAAGCAGCGCCCCGTGCTCGTGAAGCTCGCGAACTGCGACTGAGACACGAGCCGCTCGCGTGTCCGGACTTGAAAAGCTAGGTCTAAACGCCAAGCTCGAGTCCGTGACTCCTGTGCGAGAGCGAACTTCCCTTGAGCTTGGCAGCGGGCCCGAGGTGTTTTCCGTGGAACGCGTGGGCTGGCTCATCCGCCTGCGCTGGTTCGCGCTGCTCGGCATCGCGGTGGCTGCGGCGTTTTCCGCGCTGGGCGCGTTCCCAGGGGTTCGCTGGCAGGTGCTGGTGAGCGCGGCTGCCCTGGCAGCCGTGTACAATTTTTTGCTGTGGCGTAGCTATCGCGTGGGCGCATCGCCAGCGGGAGACATGGCGGGCACCATTCAGGCGCTCGGCGACATGCTGTTGCTTACGGTTGTGCTCTGGGCCGCAGGCGGCGCCGAATGCCCCTTCGTGAGTTACTACGTCTTCCACGTGGCCATCGTCGGCATCTTGGCGGGGCCCAAGGCCACACAAACGGCGGCGATCACGGCCATGGTGGGGACCGGCTTTCTCGTACTTTCCAGCGAGTTTCCCCCGTTGCGCATCGGCTATTGGAATCCGGTGCCGCCTTGGGATTTCATCGCGGAAGCGGTGGCCTTCGTGAGCACGGTGGGCACGGTTGCGTACCTCGTGACCCACGCGGTGCGCGAGCTGCGTGATCGCGAAAAGGCCCTAGTGCGAGCCCGTGATGGCGCGGCACTCGAATACGAGCTTCTGTCGAACACGCTCGACCAACTGGAGGCCGGGCTCGAAGTGCTGGCGAGTGACGGACGTGTGGCATGGCGCAATCGTCGCGCCGAAGAGCTCGCTTCGGACACTACGCTGCCCGGTACCTGCCCACGCACGGGGCATGCGTGCACACCCGTGGGGAAGGAAGGGTGTCCCATCGAGCTCGGGCTTGCCCACGCCGAGGAGCCAGGAAGATGCCGCTTCGCGCTCAAGAGCCGAGGCAATGAACGCGTATACGAGATGCTCACCTTTCCCCTAGCCAGCACGCATACGGGCGTGCAGCTCATGAACCTCTACGTCGACCGCACGCAAGCAACGCTTGCCGACCAACGATTGCTATTGGCAGAGCGGCTCGTGAGCTTGGGACGCGTTGCGCAAGGTGTGGCGCACGAGCTGAACACACCTCTTGCGACCATTCGAACCCTCGCGACCGATATGCGCGCGAGCGTCCGAGACGTGCAGAGTGAAGAGGGGGGCTTCAAGACCGAGTCCCTGCGGAAGCTCTGCGCGGATGTGGAAGAATCCGCCGCATTGGTTCACGACGAGACCTTGCGGCTTGGGCGCATCACGCAGAGCTTGCTGGCGGGCGGGGACTTGGTGCGAAGTGAGATTCAAGGCGAGGTGCCGGTGGCCGCGTTGGTGGAGCGGGCGCGCGCCTTGGTTTTCGCGGGCGTGCGCAATGGCCCACGCGTCGAGCTAGGCGAAGGCATCGACGACCTGCGTGTGAAGGCAGACCCTGACCGCTTGGTGCAAGTGTTGGTCAACCTGCTGCAGAACGCCTACGACGCGGTGCGCACACGGGACGTGAGCGGGAAGGTCTTGATACGCGCGGAATTCGAAGCGGAACGCGCACGCATTCTGATCGAGGACAACGGGGAAGGCGTGCCCGCCGATGTTCGCCAGCGACTATTCGAGCCGTTTGCGACGAGTAAAACCCACGGCACAGGCCTGGGCCTTTACACATCCTATATGTTGGCGCGCGCGATGGAGGGGGACCTGTGGCTTGATCCTCGCGCGGGAGGAGGAACCATCGCTACCCTGTGCTTGATTCGCGCTCCATACGCGTCCACGTTGCGCAAGGAGGCCAGCGTATGAAGGGCAGCGTTCTCATCGTCGATGACGACCGCACGTTTCGTTTTGCCATGAGCAAAGCGCTGCGACGCCTTGGTTTCGAGGTCGATGAAGCGGATTGCGCAGAGGTTGCGCTCACCAAGCTCTCGCGCCCAGAAGCTCCCGACGTGGCCTTGCTCGACCTGCGCATGGCGGGCATCGGCGGCATGGAACTTCTTCGTCGTCGTGGAGCGGCCCGCACACGATTCGTGGTGCTCACCGGCCATGGAACCGTGCAAGCGGCTGTCGAAGCCATGCAGCTCGGAGCGTTCTCGTTTCTGGAAAAGCCCGTCGACGCCGAGGTATTGGCGCCTTTGCTTTCGCAGGCGATTGCCGACAAGGCGCGCGCGAGCCGTGATGGCGACACGGAGTTCGTGCCACCCCTCGTGGGGCCGAGCGAAGCGATGGAGGCGGTTCGCAGATTCGTGACGCTGGCAGCGCCCACAGACGCCACGGTGGCGGTGTACGGCGAGACCGGCAGCGGCAAGGAAGTCGTCGCACGCCACATCCACCTGGCGAGTCGACGCAGGGCAGGACCGTTTGTCGCATTCAATGGTGCAGCCATCGCGCGCGAGCTGTTCGAGAGCGAGTTGTTCGGGCATCGCCGGGGTGCCTTCACAGGCGCGACGGACGATCATCCTGGACTGTTTCGTGAAGCCCATGGCGGCACGCTCTTTATCGATGAGCTCGCAGAGCTTCCGCTCGAAAGCCAGGCCAAGCTGCTGCGCGCCCTCGAAACGCGCACGATTCGCCCCGTGGGCGACAAGCGCGAGGTCGCGATCGATGCGCGCATCGTGGCGGCCACCAACCGCAACTTGTGGCCGGAAGTCCAAGCCGGGCGTTTTCGGGAAGACCTCTACTTCCGCTTGCAGGTATTGCCGGTGGTGATTCCGCCCTTGAGGAGGCGCACCGAGGATATCGTGCCGATTGCCGAGTTCTTGCTCGAGCGTCTCGGCACACATCATCGACTGGGCCTCGATTCCAAGCACGCGCTCACCACCTATCGTTGGCCTGGCAACGTGCGTGAGCTGCTCAATGTACTGCGTCGCGCCACCTTGTTTGCCGAGGGCAGCGAGCTCGATCTCGAGCTCTTGCGTCGTATGATCGCAGCGAGTGTGTTCGCGCACGGGGACTCTGTGCATGCCGAATCTACGGAGCTTGTGCTCGGCGCGGCGACCAACTTGGCGGAAGTGGAGCGCACTCACATTGAGCGCGTACTCGGCGAGATGGGCGGAAACATTACGCGCGCAGCAACGGCGCTCGGCATCGACCGACGCACGTTGCAACGCAAGCTCAAGAGCTACGGCATCGACGCGGACTAACACGCGCGCGCCGGCATCGAGGACCTCGCGTTCTACGGTCCGACGGCGCCGAGCTGTTCCATCATGAACGTATTGGAGTCGATGAGATCAGGCGGTAGCGCGGTTTCTTGCGGCAGCGTGCCGTCGAGAAAGAACTCTTCCACGGCGTTTTCCTGGCCATCGAATGCGAGTTTGCCTGAGTCCGGATCTATTCGCGCCATGCTGATCCCGCTCGGCATCGGGAAGTCTTCTGCGGGCGCTTTGCCGTGCGCCGCCTTCATCACGTCGATCCAGATGGGCAGTGCGCTCCTGCCGCCGCCCTCTTTGTTTCCTAGCGGGCGGTGGTCGTCATACCCGACCCAAACACCAGCGACGAGCTGCGTCGTGAAGCCTACAAACCACGCGTCTCGCGCTTGATTGCTGGTGCCCGTCTTGCCTGCGGCGGGACGCCCCAGGGCCTTGGCGCGGGTCGCAGTGCCAGATTCGATCACGCTCTTCATCAGGCTTGTGGTCAAGAAGGCTTCGGCCGGCGTGAGGACATCCTGTGCAGCTGCGGGCCGCGGCAGGTTCACGGGTTTGCCGTTCGAATCGAGGATGCGTTTGACGAGCCTCAGCGGAGCGTATCGGCCGCCCGCGGCAAAGCTCGCATATACGTTGGTAAGCTCAGAGAGCCGGACTTCGCTTGCACCCAGCGCCAGCGCGAGGCTCGGCTCAAGCGGAGTCGTGAGACCCAGCTGCTTTGAAAAATCGACGATAGCTTTGGGGCCGAGCTCGTCGATCACACGAACCGCGACCGAGTTGATGGAGCTCGCCAATCCGTGACGCACGCGTACCGCGCCCTTGTAGGCCCAGGTCTCGTAGTTACTCGGCTTGTATTTGTCGTATGCTCCCGGTGCATCGAGCACCTGGGTTGCCGGCGTGAACTTACGTGACTTGAGTCCGTACGCGTAGACGAGTGGCTTGAAGGTGCTGCCAGGCTGGCGAAGAGCCTGCGTTGCACGGTTGAAGCCCTGCGAGATTTCATAGCCCCCGACCATCGCGAGAATTTCGCGTGTCCGCGGATCCACCACCATCACGGCGCCTTCGGGCCCGAGGGCAAGTCGCACCTGAGCTGGAGCGTTTTCAGGCAACGCCACCACGCTCGCGCGGACCTTCACGCCGGGTTTGGCAAAGTGAGCGGCATCGAGCGCCTTGGGGTTGAAGCGCGTAAGGTCCGAGATGTCAGCGTGTGCGAGCACGCCATCGAGCGATACCGACAGGTGCCGTTCGTCGTGATTTCCCAGCACGACCGCGTCGTAGGTGCCGCCGACACGAAGTTGGGCGCGGCGTGCATGGGCGGCCGAGGTTTGCTCAGTCAGCGTGCGCAGAGCCTTGTCCGCAACGCGCGGGCTTTCGAGTGGGGCGACATTGCCTCGGCGTGCATCGAGTTCGTGTAGGCCCTTGCGCAGCGCCTCGCGGGCTTGGTCTTCCAGCTCGAGATCGAGCGTAGTGGTGATGGTGTAGCCACCTCGCTCTGCAGCCTCCTTGCCGACGGCTTCGACCAAAGCTTGCTTGGCCAAATAGGCGACTTCTGGAGCGCGTGGCGAGAGGTCAGCCAGCGGCCCCAACTTGGGCTCTTGCAATTTCGCCTGCTCGATTTCCGCAAGCGGCAGGTCGTTCCAATACAGCTCGCGCTTGGTTTCGAGCTGTCTCAGCACAAACATCTGGCGCCTGCGCGCGGCGTCGGAATGGGTGCGCGGCGAGAGGTAGGTGGGCGACTGAGGAATGCCCGCGATGAGAGAGGCTTCGGCGAGGTTGAGCGTGGAGACATCTTTGCCGAAGTAGAAGCGCGCGGCTTCTTGTACGCCGTAGCGGCCGTGCCCAAAGTTGATGTGATTTAGATAGAGAAACAGGATCTCGTCTTTGCTGAGCTCGCTCTCGATTTTTCGCGCCAGAATCAGCTCACGAATCTTGCGCGTGAGCGTGCGTTCGGGCGACAGAAGCAGGTTTTTCACCACCTGTTGCGTGATAGTACTCCCGCCTTGCGTGGCCCTGCGCTGTACGGCGGCCTTCCAGATCACGCGCAGCATGCTCGGTAGATCCATCCCGCCGTGGTGGTAGAAGTCCGCGTCTTCCGCGGCCAGTACGCTCAGCACGAGCACGCGAGGGATCTGCGACATCGGAACGACCGTGCGACGCTCGTGAAACACTTCCGCTATCAGGTGCCCATTGCGGTCGACCACCTGCGTGGTCTGCGGCGGACGGTAGCTGCGGAGCGTGTCTGCATCGGGCAGGTCGCGGCCGAAGTACCAGAGCAACCCCGCAAGACCCACGCCGGCCAGGCTCGCCAGGAACACACAGATCGCCGTGACGACGAGCGCCACCTGCTTCCAGCGCGCGCGCGGTTGCGCTTTGCCGAACGATGCATTCGAACGGCGTGCAGCGGTGGGTTTGCGTTTTCCGCTTTTAGAAGCTCCGGGTTTCGGCATCCGACGGGGGGAGGATACCGCGTATCGCTGGCTTCAGCCGGTTTTGCCCACACGAACCCCGATGATTAGGGTGCCACCTTCGAATTTTTGGCCTGCTACGAAGAACGGATCACCTGCGGAGGCGGCTACCGTCATGACTGGCAGGTAGTCCTGCTTGCCGGGGCGGTTGATGGAAACGCTCACGCGAAAGCGGCCATCTGCGGTTTTCTCGAGCAGAGAAAGCCTAAGCTTTCGGCCGTTTGGTAGCTCGATCTCGCGGCTCTCACCTGTGCTGAGCGAAACTTCGACACGCTTGAGCAGTGCTTTCTTGCTGAAGGCGTCGAAGGGGGCTTGCTTGAGCGTCTCGATCTTCTCGAGCTCTTTGGCCACTCCCGTTCCGTCCGAGGAACCGAGAATGATCATGACTTCTGCGGGGACGGGAGCCGTCGGCGCATCTGCGCGGGCAGAGCCTGTTGAGGCGAGCCCAACGGCCAGCGTCAACAAGAGCGCAAACCATGGTGCGCGGGGCGCGTGCCGAAGCCAGCGGGCGGTGTTCACAGCCCCTCCTCTTCCTCATCGGCAATCCAAACCACGGCGGTTGCGATGCCTCTGCTCTCGATCTCGAAAACGGTGCCTGTGCTTTGCCCGAAGTCGACCTGCTCAACGCGTGAGCCGTGGACCATAGGCGCATTCTCTGCGACGCGGACGGCCTCGCGTTTGTGCCCGGAGCGCGCCGTATCGTCTTGGCTGTCCTGCGTGAAGAACATCAGCGCGACGACGGCCGCAGCTGCCGCAGCCGCTGCGAACGGCAAGAGCACCTGACGCTTGCTGGAAACCCACTCGCTCGTGATGACCCTGAGACGCCCGCCGAAACCCGAGCTTTGGTCCTGCGCTATCTGCCGCTCGATCTGCGCAAACATGGCATCCGAGTCGAGCCCGACGGCTGCCTCCTCGGTCGCCACGTGCATCAGCGCGCTCAAGCGCTCGAGGGCCTGAAGCCTACGCTGCGCCCCCGTGTCTTCCGCGATGCGGGCGCGCACGGCATGCTCTTCGACGGGCGACAGGTCGCCGTCGTAGAAGCGCTGGAGGATTTCGTCATCGAGCTCTGTCGACATGGCTCTCGTCTTGCTCGTCTTGGGGCTTGAGTTCTCCGTCCACATACTCAGCAAGCGCGGACTGCATCTTGCGTCGTGCGTGGAACAACCGGCTCATGATGGTGCCCTTCGGGACCTTCATGATCTTGGCGATTTCCTCGTAGTTCAGGCCTTCGACCTCGCGCAGCAAAATCGCTTGTCGATGGATGTCCGGTAGCAGGGCGAGGGCGTCGTGAATCTTGGCCGCGAGCTCTTTGCGCGACTGCGTCTTGCCAGGGTCGGCATTGGTGAGGATCGGGGCGAGGTTGCCCGCATCTTCGGTGCCGTCGTCCTGTTTGATGGCCTCGTCGAAGTCGACTTGCCGAGCGGCTTTCTTCCGGCGCAAGTGGTCGATGGCGAGGTTCATGGTGATCCGGTAGAGCCAGGTGTAGAAGCTCGACGCGCCTTGGAACGTGGCCAGGTGGCGATGAACTTTGACGAAGGCTTCCTGGACCACATCGTTGGCGTCCGAGGGGTTTTTGACGACACCCAGTGCGACGGCGTACACGCGACGATGATACTTCTCGAAGAGAAGGCGAAACGCCGCGCTATCCCCTTGCTGGACACGGCGAACAAGGGTGAGGTCGTCTTCTGCGTTGGCACTTCTGTCCGACGCAGCATCGCGCGGGCCATTCAATGCCCCTGCTGTGCCGTCCGTGCCCTTTGGTCCCACCCCAGTCATGGCTACGCGTTGTAGCACGATGTGCCAGGAAACCTGTGCAAACAACCGCCTTTGCGTGCGGCTCTTGCAGGCTCGCTTGTCCCCAGCGAGGCATACGTGGGCAGGGCTGCTAAAGTGCGCCGCCCATGTTGGATCTATCGCGTTTGAACCCTCCGCAGCGAGCTGCCGTACTGCACGGCGATGGCCCGCTGGTTGTTTTTGCCGGAGCCGGCAGCGGCAAAACGCGGGTGATCACGTATCGCATCGCACATTTGGTAGGCGAACGGGGCGTATCACCGGAGCGGATACTCGCGGTCACCTTTACCAATAAGGCAGCCGGCGAGATGCGGGCGCGCATCGGAACGATCTTGCCTGGCCTCGTGAACCCGTGGATCGGCACGTTCCACGCGATCTGCGCGCGGCTCCTGCGGCGTCACGCGGAGGAACTCGGCATACATCCGCAGTTCGTTATCTACGATGATACGGACCAAAAGGCGATGCTGACTCGCATTCTGCGCGACCTCGATCTCGATGAGCGTCGCTACGCGCCGCGCGAGATGGCGCGCTTCATTGAGCAGCAAAAGCAAAAGCTGCTCACGCCCGAGGAAGTCGTGGTGCGCTCGGCGCCCGATGAAGTGGGGCAGCGCGTGTACGCGGTGTACGAGCAGCGCATGGCGCAGTCGAACGCGCTCGATTTCAACGATCTCTTGGTCAAGATGGTGTACGGCCTGCGGAAAAGTGAGGGGCTCAGATACACGTTCGAACGCAAGTGGGAGTACATCCTGGTCGATGAGTTCCAGGATACGAACTTGGTTCAGCTGGAGCTCGTGCGGCTCTTTTCAGCCCACTACAAAAACCTGTGCGTCGTAGGTGACGACGACCAGTCCATCTACAAATGGCGTGGTGCCGATCGTCGCAACATCCTCGATTTTCAGCGCTCGTTCCCGAACGCGCAGGTCGTGAAGCTCGAGCAAAACTACCGCTCGTCTGCGCATATTCTGAGCGCAGCCACGGCCGTGATCGCGCAAAACCACGAGCGTGAGCCCAAGGAGCTTTGGACGCAGAATCCGCCGGGCGTGAAGGTGCGCGTCATCACTTGCGCAGACGAGCGTGACGAGGCGCGCGCCATTACAGAAGCTGTGCGTAGTCTGCGCGACCACGGCCTGACGCTATCGCAGATGGCCATCTTCTACCGCACGCACGCCCAGAGCCGCGTGATTGAAGAAGAGATGCGAGCTTCAAACCTTGCCTATCGCGTGGTGGGGGGGCAGCGCTTCTACGACCGCGCAGAAGTGAAAGACGTGCTCGCCTACCTGCGTGTGCTCGTCAATCCGCAGGACGACGTAAGCGTATTGCGCATCATCAACACGCCCGTGCGTGGCATCGGCAAAACAACGATCGACAAAGTCCTCGACATGGCTTCACAGGCTGGGCGAGGGGTTTGGGAGACGCTTACCGATGCCGATCAGATGGCGACCCTGCCGCGCGGTGCATCGGGAAAAATCGGAGCCTTCGTAGAACTCATCCGAGGTCTTACGGCCAAGGCACAGACCGGCATGGGCCCAGCTTCCCTCGCCGAAGCGGTGCTCGACGAGACCTCGTACCTGCTGTTATTGCGGCAAGCGGACACGGTGGAAGCCGACGGTCGCATCGAGAATATTGAAGAGTTCGTATCGGCCATGCGCGAGTTCGAGAACGAAGCCGAGCTGCCCGCGCTCGCGCAGTACCTCGAGCTCATCACGCTGCAAACGAATGCAGACGAGGTGGACACACAGGACAAGCTCACCTTGATGACCGTGCACGCGGCGAAGGGACTCGAATTTCCGATGGTGTGGGTCTCGGGGCTCGAAGAGCGCATGTTCCCCATGTCGCGCGAGCAGAGCATCAGCGACGCTGATCTCGAAGAAGAGCGCAGGCTTGCCTACGTGGCGTTCACGCGCGCTGAGCAGCGTTTGTTTTTGAGCTACGCGTGCTCCCGTCGGTTGCACGGGGACCTGCTGCTCGGTGTGCCTTCGCGCTTTTTGGACGAGATTCCTGAGCAGCATTTGGAGCGCGTGTCGCGCCCGGGCGTGCAAGCGGGCTTTGGCGGCGGCGGGTATGGTCGAGTGCGAACCTACGAGGAAGGCGGCGCACGCTACGAGTACGATGAGCCCAGGAGTAGCTCCGGCGGCTATGGACGCGCGAGCAGTGGCTATGGCTCAGCCAAGCCAAGCAGTGCTGCGCGAATTTCGGGCAGTGGTTTTTCCGGAGCGCGCGCGACTCCTCAGTTTTCGCGGTCGACCTCCAAGCGACCCGCGCCCGCGACGCCCACTCCGCTGTTTACGGGCGTAAAAGGTGGCGGTTCGGGTCCGTTGCGCGCCTCGTCCGGCGAGTCGTATGTCGATCGCTCGGAGGGAGACGACCCAAGTGGCGGGCTCTCGCAGGGAGCGCACGTACGCCACGCGAAGTACGGCGACGGCGAGGTACTCAGCGTGGAAGGCGGACGCCCGCCGCGCGTCACCGTCCGCTTCGCCGGTTGGGGCGTGAAGCAGATCCTCGCGACCTTCTTAGAGCCCGCCTGAAACCGAGGGCGCCCAAAGGCGCAGGCTCAGCCGGCTCAACAAGAGAACAGCGTCGCGCACAGCTGTCGCGACGAGCCTTCACTTGCGGTCCGAGCGTCGATCAGTCGTCGGACGATGAGCTCGAACTGCTCTTGCTCTCGCTCTCGCCGCTGCTCGTGCCCTTGGTGGTGCTGCCGTAGCCGTCCGCATACCAGCCGCCGCCCTTGAGCATGAAGTTGCCGCCCGAAATCAGACGCTTGGCCTTGGCCTCGCCGCATTTGGGGCAATCTTTTACTGCAGCCTCGCTGATGCGTTGCTGAAGCTCCCAGGAGGCTCCGCAGGCCTCACAACCATATTCGTACGTCGGCATTCCGTGAACTCCGAAGCGGAGGTTAAGGTTGCTCGGGTCCAAGTCAAGATGGGGCGGGTCAGCAAGACTCAGGGAGTGCGATTCCCGCGTTCTTACCTACAAATAGAAACGGGGACCCCGCGTGGGGCCCCCGTCTGCGAAAGCGCGCTAGGTGCGCTTAGCGCTTACTTGCCCTTGAGAGCGGCGTCGATCACTTCCTTGAACTTCTCGACCGGCTGAGCGCCCTGAAGCAGCTTGCCGTTGATGAAGAAGGAGGGCGTGCCGATGCGCGCGCCGGCCTTGTCGACAGCAGCCATGTCGGCCTTCCAGCTGGCTTCGTGGGTCTTGTTGTCGAGGGCAGCCTTGAGCTTGGTCATGTTGACGCCGCCGAGCTGCTCTGCGTACTTCTCGAGGTCCGCGCGGGTAAGCGCGCGCTGGTTCTCGAACAGCACGTCGTGGAATGCCCAGAACTTGTCGTTGCCGAGCTGGTTGAAGATCTCGATGGAGGCCTCAGCAGCCGGGCCCGCTTCCTTGTGGAAGGGCAGCGGGTAGTTGCGCCAAACGATCTTGATCTTGTCCTTGTAGTCGGCCAAGAGCTGTTTGATCGCGGGGTTTACGCGGCCGCAGAAGGGGCACTGGAAGTCGCTGAACTCCTGGATGATGACCTTGGCGTTCTTG
>CAZEWA010000013.1:0-17810 GCA_964515685.1 uncultured Polyangiales bacterium
GGTTGTCGATAGCGGCGCACAAGTAGCTGAGCGACATGCCGCAGCGCGGTCTCGTCTTCGACGACTTGCTTTTCCAAGATTCCCTTGGAGCTGCCTTCCGCGATGGGCTTGACGATGGCAGGGAAAGTAAAGCCCTTGGGCAGCTTTTCCTTGCCGGTGTGAAGCACCGCGAAAGCGGGCGTGTGGATCTCAGCCTGCGCAACGAGGCGCTTAGCCAATGCCTTGTTCAGCGTGACCGCCATGCAGGCCGCGTCGGAACCCGTGTACTCGATGCCCATCATTTCGCACAGCGCGGGCACTTGAGCCTCGCGATTGAGGCCGTTTAGGCCCTCTGCGATGTTGAACACCAGGTCTACGTTCGCTTCGCGCAGCGAAAGCGGAAGTTGCGCGTCGGCTTCAAGGCATACCACCTCATGACCTTGTTCGGCGATGGCATTCGCCAGGGCTTCGATGGTCGTAGGCGAATCAAACTCAGCCTCGCTATCGCCCTCGGCCAAGGTCACGCGACGCAAGTTGTAGACGAGGCCCACGCGCAACGCACCCGAACGCCGAGCCGGCCGCACCTTCGCGCGAGCCGCTTTTACTTCGATTTCTGCGTTCTCCATGCTCATGATCTTCCGCACTCCGAGGCTTCGACTTGAGGTTCCACGAACGCGCGCGCGGTGTGCTGACCTGCGCCTGCGGAAAGTAAAGCTTCCTTCAAAATCTCGCGGTGCTCGCGCGGGTCTGCCCAGCGTGCTCGCCCATCGGCGGGCAGTGTGTCGAGTGGGTCCACGTAGCAAAAGAATTGTCCGGGCTTGACGACCGGAGCCGTGTACACGGAAACACCGGTTGCGCGGTCGTAGTGCTCGTACGAGTGCACGTCGCGCTTGCCACCGCCGCCGGGCGCATCCACTACGAAGGTGGGCGTATTGAAGCCGGCTGTGGAGCCGCGCATCTGTTTTTCGAGCTCTTCGGCCGTGTGCACGCTGGTCCGCAGGTCTTCCACGCCTTTGACCAGGTCGTGCACGTATACATAGTAAGGGTGCACGTTGACGTACGACAGCCTGCGCAAGAGCCTGCGCATGGTGACCGGGTCGTCGTTGACACCGCGCTGCAAGACGGACTGGTTTCGCACTGTTATGCCAGCTTCGAACAGGCGTCCGAGCGCTTCTTCCGTGATGGCGGTGATCTCATTCGGATGGTTGAAGTGGGTGTGGACCACCACGTCCTTGCGGCGCTTACGCCCCGTGCTGACCACCTCGGTTAGGGCCGAAAACCAGGCCTGATCCGAGAGGATTTTCATCGGCATCACAGACAGGCCCTTGGTGGCGAAGCGCATCCGCCGCACATGGGGAATGTCGAGCAGGCGCATGCCGATCTGTCGCAGTTGATCGGGCTTGAGCTGGTAGGTATCGCCTCCGCTTATCACCACATCTTCGATGGCGGGGTGGGCCTTGATGTACTGGAATGCCGCTTCCCAGCGCGTTTCGCTGACCTTGAGGCTGACCTTTTCTACGCCGCCGTTGGCCGGGCCGATGGCGTAGGACCGCGTGCAAAAGCGGCAGTACACGGGGCAGGTGTCGAGTGACAGCAGCAGCACTTTGTCGGGGTAGCGATGCACGAGTCCCGGCACGACCTCGTCATGACGCTCGCCCAAGGAGTCGAGGCCGACGCACGGATGGTCTGGGCGCTGGCTCGAGGCGAGCGGCAAGAATTGTCGGCGCAAGGGGTCGCTCTCCGGATCGCTCCAGTCGATGAGGCTCAGGATGTAAGGCGAGAGCCGCAGGGCCATCGGGGCGGACATGAGCCCTTGCGCAAGGTCTTCCACGAAACCTGGCTCCGTCACGCCGCGCAAAACCTCGAGTAGCTTCTCGGGGCGGGTAATGGAGTGCTTGGCTTGAAAGTGGTGGTCGAGGAAATCGGCGCGAGAAACGTGGGTGTAAGCCGGGATGCGTCGCCAAAAATCCCCGTCGCGAAGCGAGCGGTGGTCGGGCTCAGGCCCACCTGCGGGTGGTTCTGGCTCCTCGGGGGGGCCTTCCGGCTCGTTCAACAAAGGCAGTGCGTATGCCATCTGAGTGTGTCGTCCTCTGTTCGCCGGGCGGCGGTTTCATCGCGTGCCGACGTGCGATGGCAGAGAGCAGATTGCGTGCCAGATTGGAGGTGATGTCTGTGTGCGATGTGCGTCGGGCGCCGCGTGCCGAGGGCGTCACAAACAATTCTCGGTGCAGACGCGCAAGCGCTCCTGGCGCGGCCGAGCTCGCGGCCTGCGAGCGCTGAGAACTGGGCGCTGCCAGGCCCGGTTTGGCTGCGGGTTGTGCAACTTCTGCACAGACACGCGGTGCAACTTCTGCACGGGCAATACCGGGGAATCCGCGTACCGCGGAGGCACCCAATCAGTCCGCGCCGTCTTTGCGATCTGTGCGCGAGGTGAACTTGCGCGGCTCGATGCCCCACTCTTGCAGCCGGTACTGCAAGGTGCGCCGACTGATGCCCAGGATCTCGGCGGCGCGGTTGCGCGAGCCGTCCACCGCTTCGAGCGTCTTGGTGATGACGTAGCGTTCGACTTCTGCCAGCGTCACGCCGGGAACCATCAGCGGTAGCGCGTCTTGCGGCTTGTGAACTGGGCGTATGGGCAGCTCAGCGGCTTCGACCAGGGGGCCTTCCGCCATGACGGCAGCTTGCTCCATCACGTTCATCAGCTCGCGCACATTGCCGGGCCACGGATAGTCCAGCATGAGTTTGAGCGCTGCTTCCGAGAAACCTTGGACGTCGGCCTCGTTTTCTTCCGCAAATCGCACCAAAAAATGGTCTGCGAGCAGAGGAATGTCGCTCGGGCGAGCGCGCAGCGAAGGGACATCGATGCGCACGACATTCAGGCGGTAGTACAGGTCCTCGCGGAACTTCCCGTCTTCGACCATCACGCGCAGGTCACGGTTGGTCGCCGCCACGACGCGCACGTCGACCCGAATCGTCTCGTTGCCACCCACGCGCTCGAGCTCGCGTTCCTGAAGAAAGCGCAGGAGTTTAACTTGCACGCCGGGCGGGATTTCGCTGATCTCGTCGAGAAATAGCGTGCCTGCGTCCGCCTGTTCAAAGCGCCCCTTGCGGGTGCCCTGGGCGCCGGTGAACGAGCCCTTCTCGTGTCCGAAGAGCTCCGATTCCAGCACGCCTTCAGCGAGCGCCGCGCAGTTCAAGCGGATAAACGGGCCATCCCGGCGTTTGCTGTTCTTGTGTACCGCCGACGCGATGAGCTCTTTGCCCGTACCTGTCTCGCCGTGAACGAGCACCGTCGCTTTGCTGCGCGCTGCCTGAATTACACGGTTGAACAGGAGCTGCATCGTCGGGTGGGCGCCGATGATGCCTTCAAAGCTTGGGCGCTCGTCGGCCTGATATTGAGGGGGCCTCGCTTCGGCGGCTGCCAGCTTTCGGGACAGCACGGGCTTTTCCATGGCGCGCTGAAGGACCATGGCGAGGGCACGCTCACGGATAGGGCGTACCAAGTAGCGGTCCGCGCCGCGGCGTAGCGCCCGTTCGAGTTCGCCCTGCGTTTCAGCTTCACCCAGCGCAACGATGGAGGTCTGCGGTAGCTCGTCCCGCAGGCGCTGAAATAGACCGGGCTCTTGGTCATCCAGGGACAAAGGCGCCATCAATACGTCCGGTGCGATCTGCAGCGCAGCGCCGAGTGCAGCGCGAGCACTGTCCGCAGTGTGCACGAGATAGCCCTGCTGTTCGAGCAAGTGAGCCAGTGGGGTAGCGGCGGCCGGGTTGGGCTCGACGAGCAGCACCGACCCCTTAGGTGGCTCCATGATGAGGCAGGAGAATACGCTGGCTATCCAGGTTGTAAAGCTTTGTGCGCTGGTCGGCGGAGGGGGAGGAACAGAATTGTAAAACCGGCCTTGGCCATGCTTTGCCAGGGCCTACGCCGAAGAGACGAACTTGGGGTGCTCTGTGCGCACAGGGTGTGGGTAAGTGGCGCTGCAGCTTGGGCTTTGGCCCCCTGCGGGCTAAGGTACAGCCCTATGAAGGGGCACTGAGGGGCGTCCGTGAGTCGTAATCGGAAGCTCAGTTTGTTGTTCTGCCTTTGCGTAGGTGCAGTAGCTTTTTGGCTGTACGACAACAGCAGAGGCGTTGATCGGCGTGAGCCCGACGGCAGCATGCCGGACGCCAGTGAGGGGCCGGTCGATGCGGGGGGTGCAGGCGTGCCTTCCGGTGGGCAGGGGGTGCCGACGCAGCCGGAAGACGGCGCGCCAACGGACGCCTGTCGACCGGGCACATTACGCCGCTGTCATCGAGGGGACGTGTGGTCGTTCTCAAGTTGCGGACAGCTCGAGTCCAGGGTCGAGGAGTGCGGAGACAGGATGTGTCGCGGCGATGCATGCGAAGGACCCGTGCGCCCGAATTGCGAGGAGCCGCCCGAGGGCCGCTGCGATGGGCAGACGGTGGTGCTTTGTCGTGCCGGTCAGACGCTGCGCGTGAATTGCGCCGAGCGTGGCTTGAGCTGTGGCATGGGCGAGGAAGGTGCGGAGTGCGTGCCTAGAATCCCGCCTGAGTTGCGCTGCAGTGGAGCCTCGGCACGTTGTGATAAGGATGTGCTCGTGCGCTGCGAGGGCGGGCGCACGGTGCGGCTCGATTGTGGTTCGCTGCGGGCGCAATGCATGGAGTTGCCTGGTGCTCGTGGCCCGAGCTGCGTGCGTATCGGAGCGGCAGTGACGACGGAGGGGTGCGGTCCCTGCGGATGCGGAGAAACGGGCACGGAGGAAGTCGAATGTGACGGGCAGGATGAAGACCGAGACGATCACATCGACGAGGGCCTCGATTGCGGTCCTGTGCCTGTCATCGCCTTTATCGTCACCGATGAACGCGGCGGTTCGAGCTACACGCACGAGGACATCGCGGACGAATTGGAGCGCGTAAACGGGCTCTTTGGCTCGTACGGTGGTGAGATAGCGATCAACTTCGAGCTCGATTCCGTGGTGGAGCTGAAGGATCGACGCCTGCTCGCGCTGGACAGTCCTGAGCTGAACCAGCTGATGGTCGATGCGCGCGTGCACCCTACGCGTGATGAGTTCTACATTCCGATTGTGTTTACGGATGAGGTACTGGCAGGTGGCGGCACGCCCAAGTACGGACTCTCTACCCTGCCGAATGGAACATGTGGCGGTCTACAGCGCCGCGCGGGGGCAGAGAGCGGTCTCATCGTTGTCGCCAAGGAGCGGTCGCCAACCACGGTGGCGCACGAAATCGGCCACTATTTAGGCCTGTGCCACACGCATGCAGACGAGAGTGCGTCCGTGCAGCAGGCCATGGAGAGTACGCGCGGAACCCTTGCGGTATGTGGCGGGGAGATGTGCCGCGCGGAGGGCGATGGCCTGTGCGACACGCCGCACGATCCTGGGCCTCCGCTGTGTGGCTACGACCCTGCCTGCGACGCGCACTGTCGTGGGGGCGCGAGACCAGATGCCACGAACCTGATGAGCTACTACACGGCCTGCCGAAGCCGCTTCACGCGCGATCAAATGCGCCTGATGCAGCACACCGTGGCCTTACGCCGCGCCTGGCAGCCTTGCCTTGGCGGGGCTTGCTCGTGCACGTTCGGCGGCGACGAGTGCCCGAAAGACATGAGCTGTCGGCCGCGTGTGATGCCTGAGCTTGGCAGTGTGCAGCGCTGCTCGCTCGACGGACCTCGCCCACGGGGCGCGGACTGCGAAGACAGTGGACAATGCGGCCAGGGTACGCTGTGCATCAAGGAGAGCTCGCGCAACGTGAGGCGCTGCGTCCGCCTGTGTCAGGTGAGCGGTCTGGACTGCACGTGCGCTGCGGTCGGCTCGAGTATGAGTGTCTGCACCGAGGACCTGGACGCAAGGTAACGCTGCATGAGATGGCGCAAGGCGAGGGTCTGAGTGTTTGGGTCCGGTTCGTACGGCGGTGGTCACGAAGTCGGCGCGCGTTCCCGAGGTGCTCACGGGCGAAACGTGCGCGTATGCGTGTCCGCCCTACATGCAGCAGATAAGCTCTGGCGGAGCAGGGGAGCAGCGCACCCGCCTGGGTACGGGTTTCCGGTGAGCACGCTCGCGATGAATTTTGCTTGGGTTTCCTCGAGGGCCCGTGTGTGCAACCATGAGCGTCGAGCTTATGCAGGGGCCCAGGGCGCCATCGGTATTGTCGAGTTGGACGCGCATCATCGTCGACGCATTGGATTCTGCAGGCATCGCATCGGGACCCGTGCTTTTGAGCGCAGGCTTTGAGCTTACCGCGTTCGACGACCCCAATCTTCGGCATTCGGTGCTTTCGACCCAGGCTCTGTGGCGCGCTGCGGCCACGGCGTTTGCGGATCCGGCCTGTGGACTTCGGATTTCACGTCACGTCCGACCCACCACGTTCCATGCGCTTGGTTATGCGGTGTTGGCTAGTGTCACCTTGAGAGAGGCCTTGGTCCGTTTGGTGCACTACAGCACGCTGATAGGAGACGAAGCGCGGCTCTCGCTTGAGACCAGCGACACCACTGCCCGCCTGTCCTTTACGCATTCCCCGGGGGATGAACCCATGCCGCCCGAGGGAATCGATGCCGTGATGTCGCTCATCGTCCGAACCTGCCGCGTGCTGACAGACCGCTCGTTTAGGCTCGAGCTTGTAGAGCAGAGGCGAACAGCGCCGAGCAACGACCTCCCGTATCAGAGATTTTTCCGCTGCCCGGTCACATTTTCCGCGTTATCTGACACGCTCACTTTTTCAGCGTTGGCGCTCGATCAGCCGTTGCCGAATGCAAATCCTGAGCTTGCGCGACACAACGATGACCTCGTGCGCCGTTCTCTCGCCGAGCTTGCGCAAGGCAATCTTGTCGACCGAGTGCGTACGGCGATTGCCGAGGGGGCGCTGGGCGATGCATCCCCTGCACGCGTCGCGCGCGCCCTTGGGCTCAGCGAAAGAAGCTTGCAGCGGCACTTGGCGAAGCTCGGGACAAGCTTTGCTGATGTGCTGAATGAGACGCGACGCGAGATCGCGTGTTCTTATTTACGAGAGGCCCGCTGGTCTGTAACCGAGGTTGCCTTCTTGCTCGGATTCGATGACGCAAGCTCATTTGCACGCGCATTTCGGCGCTGGACAGGCCAATCGCCTTCCGATTTTCGAAGTCCACGGCGGCCCAATTCCTGACCTATTCTACCTGGCGTAACGTGCACGGCGAATGGCGGCCTCGGGACGGGCGCATCGAAGTAGCTCGGGTAGAAGAGCTGGATGCCAGGCACGACGATCCTCAGCACAGGGCGACATCTTCCGGGCGTCGCAGTAAGCAGCGCAGCGCTTGGTCGTGTCATGGACACGAGCGGCGAGTGGATCATGCAGCGCACGGGCATCGCCGCGCGCCATTTTGCACAGGACGGCGAAGGGGCGAGTGACCTGGCGGTGCCCGCGGCGCGGCAAGCCATCGAGCGCGCAGAGCTGAGCCCTTCGGACATCGATTACATTTTGTTCAACACCATGACGCCCGACTACGTGTTGCCTGGATCCGGCACTCTTCTAGGCGCCAAACTTGGGATTCCGGGCGTGCCTGCGCTCGACCTACGCCAGCAATGTGCCGCGATTCCCTTTAGCCTTCAGGTGGGGGATGCGCTGATTCGCACCGGTGCGGCTCGGCACATCTTGGTGGTCGGCGCGGAGGCGCACGCCGGGTTCATGCCATGGCGCGATTGGGAGATTCTGGAGGGCGATGTTGAGCAGCGTGCGGAGGAGCGGGCTTTCGCCTTTGCCACGGAGCACCGCGGCGTTTCCATCCTGTTTGGTGATGGTGCAGGTGCGCTCGTGCTGGGCGAGGCCAAGACAGAAAGCTCTGGACTGCTGGGCACCAAGGTCCACAGTGATGGGCGTGCCCATGATGCGCTGCGCATCGAAGCCGCAGGCTTTCGTCGTCGGCCGTTCCTGAGCGCTGAAATGCTTGAGCGCGGAGAACACGTGCCGCGTATGAATGGACGCGAGCTGTTTCGCAGCGCTGTGCAGAAGTTGCCCGAGGTCGTACGTGATCTGTTGCAGCAGCACAACGTGTCGCTCGAAGAGGTCGACTTCTTCATTGCGCACCAGGCAAACGACCGCATCAACCAAGCGGTGCGCGAGGCGTTGCACGTGCCTGCCCACAAAATCCCTTCGAATATCGCTCAGTACGGCAATACCTCGAGCGCCACCATCCCGATTCTACTCGATGAGTTGATGCAGGATGGGCGCGTGCGCCGCGGCCAGTTGCTTTGCTTTCTCGCGCTCGGCGCCGGACTGAACTGGGGCGCAGCGCTCCTTCGACTCTGAACCTTCTAGAACGAAAAGAGCAGACATGGAAATCGCACAGGATGTGAAGCAAATCGTCGCTAGCCAGCTCGGGGTAGCCCTGAGTGCCGTCTCCGAGGGCGCCTCGTTCATCGATGACCTCGGGGCCGATTCGCTCGCCATCGTCGAGCTCGTGCTCGCCATCGAAGACCACTTCAAGATCAATATTCCCGAGAGCCAAACCGAGCGCATCCGTACGGTCAACGACGTGATCACTTACATTCAGGCGCATCGCAAGGCGTCTTGAGCCGAGCCGGCCGGAAAGGTCCTCCATGCGTCGCGTAGTGGTCACAGGAGTTGGGGCGGTCAGTCCCTGTGGGCTCGACGTGAAGAGCACGTGGGACTCACTCAAAGCAGGGCGCAGCGGTATCGCCCCGATCACGCAATTCGATGCCAGTGAGCATGCGGTGCGATTTGCGGGCGAATGCACGGGCTTCGAGCCTGAGCGTCACATTCCGCGCAAGGATGTGCGCACGATGGATAGGTTCATCCATCTGGCCGTCGCCGCTGCCGATGAAGCGATTGCACAGGCTGGCTTGGCGCGAGATGCGCGAGAGCGCAGTGGCATGGGCACACTCATCGGCGTGGGCATCGGTGGCCTTGCCACCATCGAAAACACCGCAAAAGTGCTGGCGGAAAAGGGGCCGAGTAAGATCAGTCCTTACTTCATTCCTGCAACGATTTCGAATCTGGCATCTGGCCAGATCTCGATGAAGCACGGCCTGCGCGGTGAGAGCTACGCTGTGACGAGCGCGTGCGCGTCGGGGGCGCATGCGATAGGTGAAGCCTTTCGGGCTATCCAGCGCGGTGATATGGAAGCCTGTCTTGCAGGCGGATCCGAAGCGGTTATCACGCCACTCGGCGTAGGAGGCTTCGCCGCAATGCGTGCCTTGAGCCGCCGCAATGAGGTTCCTGAGCGCGCGAGCCGTCCGTGGGATGTCGAGCGTGATGGCTTCGTCATCGCGGAGGGCGCCGGACTGTTGGTGTTGGAAGAGCGTGAGCAAGCTTGTCGCCGAGGTGCTTCGATTCTGGCGGAGGTCGTCGGATACGGAGCGAGTGCAGACGCGTACCACCTTACGACCCCCGCGCCGGAGGGCGAGGGCGCCCAGCGAGCGATCCGCGCTGCCTTGCGTTCGGCAAGACTCAATCCAGAGCAGGTGGACTACGTGAATGCGCACGGCACCTCGACGCCTGCTGGGGACATGCTCGAGTTGCTTGCGTTGCGCCACGTGTTTGGCGAGCACGTGAAGAGCGGCCTGTGGGTCTCAAGCACCAAGAGCATGACCGGGCACTTGCTCGGCGCAGCGGGCGGTCTCGAAGCGGTCATTTGTGCACTCGCGCTGCGCGATTCGGTCGTGCCGCCGACCATCAATCTCGAGCAACCCGAGCCCGATGCGAAGCTGTTCGACCTGGTGCCGCACGAGACGCGCCAGCGTTCGCTTCACTATGTACTTTCCAACTCATTTGGTTTTGGTGGGACGAACGCGGCCCTAATCCTGGCGCGCCCCACATGAAGGTTTGTCGCGTAACACTTGAGTCGGAACTTTGCTTTGAGCCTGCACGTATCTGATGCAACTTGCGCCAAGGAGGCCCGCAAAGCGTAACCAAGTTAGCCCGTGGCCCATGAGCCGCTCGATGTCGGATTGACCTGAGCACAATCCTGTGGGCATGTCAGAGACCGATGAGCACGTACGGGCGAGCCAAACCGTCTCAAGCGGGTGGGTGCGAGGGCGCACTCGTCTGGTCACGCGCTGCAAGGCTAGGTGGCGCTTTCGGAGCCCTGTGGCTCGGTGCCGCGCTGGCTGTGGGCTGCGTGGGGTCGCTCGATGGCCCAGCAGGCAGCCGTGATTGCCATGACTGTGGCCCTGATGGCTCTGAGGGGACGGTGCTGCCTCTCGACCCGGACGAGCCACCTGGCGTGGGAGACCCGAACACACCCGACGGGGTCGGCTGGTCCACACGCTTTACGCGCCTTTCGAATGTCCAGTGGGAGCACAGCGTGCGCGACCTCTTCTTCTTCGATGAAGGGACGGACTACGCGGAAGGCTTTACGCAAGAACCGCGCGACAAGGGCTACCGCAATCAAGCTGCTGCGGAGTTGACCATCGCAGGTGACGCGTGGACACGCTATCAGGCCGCTGCGGAGCGGGTCGCGGCTGACGTGGCGCGAAATAGCGAACGTCTGTCGCGTTTGCTGCCAGCTGACGTCAGTGAAGCCGAGCGAGCGCGCGGGCTCGTGACGAACCTTGGGCGCCGTACTTTCAGAAGGCCGCTGCGCGAAGCTGAGGTGGAGTCTTACCTTTCATTATTCGCACAGGGGCCAGAACATGTCGGTGGGGATGGATTTTCGGCCGGCGCACGGCTTGTCATCGAGGCGATGCTTCAGTCGCCTCACTTTCTGTATCGCGTGGAGGCAGCAGGGCTCGACGAGGGGGGGACACAACGTAAGGCGCAGCTTTCAGGCTATGAAATCGCCACACGTTTAGCCTACGGCTTCTGGGACACCACGCCCAGCGACGAACTGCTCACAGCCGCCGAGTCTGGTGAGCTTGCAGACGCGAAAGGCGTCGCACGCTGGGCGCGCTCGATGCTCAAAGATCCGCGCGCCGCGCGCAGCTTGCTTGCGTTTCATGAAGAGACATTTGGCGTGGGGAGTTACGGCACGCAGGACAAAGATTCGGCGCTCGGCTTCGATGCGGCCGTGCTCGCTCCGTTGTTGAAGGAAGAAGCTGTGCGCTTCTTTCAAGAAGTGTTGGTGGAGAAGCAGGGCGGTATCGGGGCGTTGTTGACGGAGCCTGTGGCCTACGTGAATGAGACAACGGCCCAGTTTTACGGCATTGCAGGTGTTTCAGGGCAAACGTTGTCGAGACAGGAACTCGACCCCGAACAGCGCGCAGGCTTTCTGACGCAGCTCGGTTTCTTGTCGCAGAATGCTACCCGCAGCTCGACCGATCCTGTGCATCGTGGTCTGTTGGTATTGCGTAAGGTGTTGTGCGACGAGCCTGACCCACCGCCGATGATGTTCGACTTGCCCAAGGCGGAACCTGGATCCACCACGCGCGAGGTGTATGAAAAAGCGACTGCGTGTGGTGCGAGCTGTCACGCGAAGCTTATCAATCCACCCGGATTCGCCTTCGAGAGCTTCGATACGTTGGGGCGCTTCAGGGAAACGGAGCAGGGAAAGCCTGTTGACCCTACCGGCAGTCTGTTGATTCGCTCAGGGTACACGCCGGAGAGCAAGGCGACTAACCCGAGCAAGGAGCTTACGTTTTCAGGGCCTGTCGACCTACTGCAGCAGCTTGCCACCGAGGCGCGCGTCCATGAATGTTATGCACGCAACTGGATGCGCTATCTGCTGAACCGCGAGCCCAACTCCGTGGAGCGAGGTGCCTGGGAGAAGCTAGGTGATCTGTCCTCGAAGCGCGATTCCGCTCAAGACCTGGTGGTCGACTTGGTGCAGCTCGAGACCTTTCGTGCCCGCGTGACGGAGTGAATGGCCATGTCGCATGAACGCACAAACCTAGGTCGCGGCATCCATCGCCATGGTCGCAGGTTGTTTTTGCGAGGGGCAGCCTCTGCGCTTGTGAGTTTGCCGCTCCTCGAGAGCTTTTGGCCCCGCAATGCCAAGTCGGCGGACATCACGCCGCAGCGCTTTGCGGTGTTTTTGCGGCAAGGCAACGGCGTGCAGCAGGCGTACGATCAGGAGCCTGAGCGGTTTTGGCCATCTCAGCTCGGTGCGCTGACAACGGCGAGTATGAAGGCAGACGGAGATCGTGCCGTCAACGTGCTTTCAGACTTTGCGAGCAAGCTGCTCTTGGTGCGCGGTACGGAGATGCGCGCGCTTGCGGATGCGGGCTGTGGGCATTCCCAGGGCGGGCTGTTGTGCCTTACGGCGGCGCGCGCCGACGGCCTCAACATCGAGAAGGCCTTGGCCACGGGCGAATCCCTCGACAACCGCATCGTGCGCGAGCTGATGGGGGAGGGCATCGAACCGCTTACGCTGCGCGCAGGGCCTCGCAGTGGCTACCTGGACGATGTTCTGTCTTACCGTTCGGCGGGCCAACGCCGGGTGGCCGAGAGCAACCCCTACAATGCATACCGGGCGCTCTTCGGTTTGCCGCAGGAAACCGACGAAGAACGCAGCCAAAAGCGCAGAAAGAGCGTCAACGACCTGGTGCGCTCCGAGATGAACGCGCTTTTGGGGCAAAGCCGCCTTTCGAGTGCGGACAGACAAAGGCTGCAGCAACACAGTCAGGCCATTCGTGACATCGAGACGCGTATGGAGTGCGCACTGCCGGAGGAGGCCTTGACTCCCCTGTCTCAGGTCACCACGCGTGATGCGGAGAGCGATCAGAGCGTCGTCACGATTGCGCGTTTTCAGTGTCAAGTCATCGCGCTCGCGATGGCGTGTGGTCGTGTGAACGCGGCGACCTTGCAGATAGGCAACGGCAACGACCAGACCCAGTACACGATTGATGGTCAGAGGTTCGAGCGCTTTCACCATATTTCGCACCGGATCAACTCCGATGGCTCAGAGGGAACGGCGATCGTCGATGCGGACGTGAAGCACCACCAGGTAGACAAGCTCTTCGCATCGATTTTCAAGGGCCTCCTGAGCGAGCTCGACGCCTACAAGACGCCCACAGGGACGCTGCTCGACGAAGGCGTGGCGGTGTGGCTCAACGACCTTGCCAATGGTCCACCGCACAGTACGCGCAACATGCCGTATGTTTGCGCAGGTAGCTGTGGCGGGCGCTTGAAGACAGGGCTCTACGTCGATGCTGGCGACGTCTCACGCAATCAGTATGTGACCCACAACAAGTTCCTGAATACGCTGGGTGCCGCCGTCGGCTGCAAGAATGCCTCGGGTGCGCCACTCGATGATTTCGGCGATCGTGCTCTCGAAAAGGGTCGTATTGCAGGCATGCTGACCGCCTGATCTGCGAGCGAGTGCGCGCTGCCGCAGCTTCAGACCAAGGGCTCTTTGCTGTCGTGGGGATTTGCGTTGCCTGTCGCGTCGGCTTGCGCCTTCGCACAAAAGACGACGTGAAAGCGCACTGGGCCGAGTGGACGCACGTGATGCGGGGCTTGTGGCTCCACAATGCCCAGCGTGCCTGGCTTGAGCACGAAGACGCCCTGGCGGCAGGTGTATTCGAGCTTGCCTTGCTCCACGACGATCTTGGCCCAAACCCCAGCGCGGGTGGTGTGGTCGCGGAGTAAGCCCTTGGGTACCGTTTGTTCGTCGAAAGTCGCGGTCTGCTTGTAGGGCTGAAGGTCCGCGGGCAAGCTCGCCATATTGCAGTAGAGACAGTCGAGCGATTGCCCGATCTTCTCGGCGCGTCCGGCCTCCGTTTCAACCCAGGGCCGGCTTTGAAACGGCGGGGCGTGACGAATGTGTTGCGTGTGACCGCACAGGAGTGCGGCTACCCAATGACCTTCTTCGTCTTGCTTGAAGCCGGAGATTTCGCGCTGCATGCGTGGAAGATAGCGGAAGATGGAGCGGCTAGCAGTTGAAACTGAGCTCGCGCTTCGACTTGGGATCGATGTAACGAATCGTCGACTTTTTGAAATTGAGATCGACGAAGAGATGGCAGTGATGTTCGCCGTGATGCCAGCTTATCGATACGCTGCTGTCATTCGAATAGTTGAGCTCGAAGCGCCCATTGAATGCGGGATGTGTCGAACGAAATTCCATGAGCTTGAGTAGGCGCCGCACCACAGGCGTCTTGAGCGCGGCTTCGGCCTCTTCGAGCGTGTAGTAAGCGCGATTGATGTCGCGTAGCTCCCCCGTTTTCTCTACGAGGTTGATGTCGTTGGTGCCGCCGAGCAGGCCGATGTAGTAGACTTGTGGAATCCCTGGAGCGAAGAACTGGATGGCTCGCGCGGCGATGTACGCATCGTCGTTTTGGCGCAGCGCATCGTAGTAGGTGCACGTGAGCTGGTAGATGGCACCCACGCTGTGCACGTTGGCGGCGGATCCACGCAGAATGGGGTCTGCGCTGCGACGTGACACGTTCTCAATCATGTCCTGGATCTTTGCTATCGGCAGCACGCCTTCCACGTCAGGAATACAGATTCCGTCGTGAGTATCGAGTACGTTGATCATGTTGCGCGGGCACATGCGCAACCAAGCCTTCAGGTGCGTACTGTTGGCGTCGAGCAGGGAGTAGAGCAGCAGGGGTGGCAGCGCGAAGCCGTAGGGACGCATGCCTCGCCGTGCGATGGCATATTGGTAGCTGAAGTGGTCGTGCACTTCGGGCAGGGTTTCCGCCCCATGTTGGGCGGCTACACCGTGGGCCCACTCTAGGATCTCATACACATCCGGCTCGACCAGAAAGCAGCTCGTGCCGACTCTCTTGGTGGTGTACCCGAAGGCATCGAGGCGAAACAGTTTCACGCCACGCGCTGCTAAGAAGGCAATGTATTCCTCCATCAGCGCATAGGTGAGCTGCGAGCCGTAATTGAGGTCGATTTGCTTTTCTGTGAAGGTGCACCAGACGCGGGCTTTTTCACCGTTGGCGAACGTTACCTCTCGAAAAGGCTCCTTTTCCTTGCGAATGTGGATCTTGGCCAGGTCGTCCGGGCTCATTTCGCCCAGCGCATCGACATGGACGAAAAGATCTGCGTACTCTGAGCGATAGCCGTGCTGGAGAAAGTCTTTGAACTCGACGCTCTCGTCGGAGATATGGTTAATGGTCAGATCGAGGCACAGATCGTATTTGCTGGAGATGCGCTCGACATCTTCCCAAGTGCCGTAAGCCGGGTCGACCTCCTTGTGCGTGAGCGGCGAAAATCCGCCGTCGGCATTCGAGGGGAACAGCGGGAGAATGTGCACTCCGCCCACGGCCTTCTGGAGGTGGCGCTCCATGAAGGTGTGGAGGTCCACAAGGTTGTTCCCAATTCGATTCGGATACGCGATGAGCTGGACCGCATTTTTCAACGTCATAGAGCTGTCGACTCGCTTGTTTATGCGCTTTGTGGTGCGACCTGGGTTCTGTCCGTCAGCTGCCGGGCGCGACGCTGTTTAATTTCCGCGAAGCGACCCAAGACATGGCGCGTCCAGTGGGCAATATCGTAACGACTCACTCGGGTGAACAGTGCTTCCATGCGAGTGCGTTGCTCCTCGAGTGGCATGTCGATGGCTTTTTCGATCGCTGCGTCCATCGAGTTGCGGCTGTAAGGGTTGGTCAGCACGGCATCATGAAGCTCTGCAGCCACCCCCGTAAACTCCGAGAGCACCAGGACGCCATCGCGCCCCTCGTGTGCTGCGATGTACTCTTTGGCGACGAGGTTGAGGCCATCTCGTAGTGGAGTGATCCAGGCGATGTCGGCTGCTTTGTAGTAGCAGACGAGCTCGTGGAACGGTACTGAGCCCGTGAACAGCAAGATAGGAGACCATGCGAGGTCACCGTAGCGGCCGTTGATGCGGCCCACCATCTGCTCGATTTGTTCCCGATGTTTCTGGTAGACGCGCATGCCGTCGGCGGCCGCCACAGAAGTTACCAGCAGCTTGATGTTGCGTCGCAGATCCTTACGGCGCTCGAGCAAGCGCTCATAGGTCTCGAGCATCTGCCGGGTCCCTTTGACATAGTCGACCCGTCCTACCGAGATGATGAGCTTCTGGCTTCCGATGTCGCCACGTATGCGCGCGAGCAGCGTTTGGCCTTTTTCGCTGTCTAAATGCTGCTTCACGAGTGGTGGATTGGTGCCGATCGGAAAGGCATCGATAGCGGTGGTGTGTCCTCTGACCGTTACATGGGTTGGTGTGAGGGGCTCGGAGAGCGCATCGCCTTCGGTCTTCAGCTCGGGCAGCACCTTGACTTGCACGATGCTCGATACGGGGCGCAGCGCTTCAACCAAGGAGGCGAAATTGCGCGCGTAGCGCGGTACGTGAAAACCCAGAAGGTCACAGGAAAGCAGGCTGTCGAGGATCTCGTCGCGCCAAGGTAAAATGTTGAAGAGGTCTGGCGCAGGAAAGGGCGTGTGGTGAAAGAAGGCAATGCGCGCGCTCGGGCGCGCTGCACGAATGAAGGCGGGCACGAGCCACAAGTTGTAGTCGTGTACCCAAAACAGCGCGTCGTCCTCAGCTTCTTCGCAGGCAGCTTCAGCAAACAGACGATTGACCTCGCGAAACGTCTTCCAATCTGTGCGCGAAGTGTCGAACATATTGGGAAACGAGTGCAGAATGGGCCAAAGCGCTTCCTTGGAAGTGATGTGATAAAACTGGCTGACCTGTTCCGCGCTCAAGGGCAGGCGGCACACGGTGTAGGTCCCGTACGAATCGGTGATGGAAATGCGCCGCTCGAATCCAACCTCTTTACGGCCCACAGCCTTCTTCCAGGCGACCCACGAACCGCGGTTTGCAGCGCCAAAGAAGCCTTTGAGTGTGGGGACGATGCCGTTGGGACTCGAGTTCTCTTTGAGTAGGGTTTTGCCCTGAACGACTTCTTCTTCGTAGGGTTGGCGGTGGTACACAATGACTAGATCGCTTTTCACGTGGCCCTCCGCGCTGCAAAGAACTGGCTGAATTCGCGCAGGATGCCCGCCGCACCAGGCTCTGAGCTTTGCACGACATGAGGCATGTTTTGCACGGCACTTCTGAGAGCGGGTTCGCTGTTCGCGACGGCTACGCCCCGCAGGCCCGTTTCAAATAGGGAAAAATCGTTGAACGTGTCGCCTGCGACGAACACATCGTCATGGTCCACACCGAGTGCATCCAAGGTGCGAAGCAGAGTCGGGCCCTTACGCACTCCCTTTGGCAGTACATCGAAATACACATTGTCTGAGAGCAATGCATCGAAACCGGCTGTTTCAACGTCATTTTTTGCGTGTTCTGCCCGGTGTCTGTCTTTGAAGAAGTAAGACATGCGGCGACCTTCAACCACGGGCTGCGGCGTGAGGTGGTGGTGAGCGGCAAGCACAGACGCTATTTTGGTGGGCGCGTCTGTACTCCAGTTCGCGTCGAGCCAGGCTTCAACGGACTCGAGTGGTCGCAGCTCGGGACCTGTCGCTGCTGTGGTACCGACGTTGGCTATCACGTGATCGGGTCGTGCAGACTCAGGCAGCTCACGGGCCAGTTGTCGTACGAAGTTGAGACCGCGTCCTGTTACAAAGATGAGCGTGATGTGAGTGCGCAGTGGAGCGAGCCATTGATAAAGCGCTGCACGCTGGGGCTCGCTGCCTCCCAGAAATGTTCCGTCTAGATCCGTCGCCAACACGAGCGGCATCGTGGCCTCTTTGGTTGAGCGCACGCCAAAGACGTACGCCAGTCCTCGCACACTCAGATCGGGGAAAGATCTTGAATGCGCTAAAATACGAGCCCATCGCGCCTGATGGCACGAGCACCCGCGAATGCGACGACACTCCATGCAGCCTGAAAACCGAAGCTTCGACTACGTGCCACCACAAGACTTGCGTTTTGCTTGGGCGACCGTAACACAAAGTCGCGCGAAAAATGAAGCCTGCTCCAGACAAAAAATTGATTTTCGGCCGAGGTCTGCAGGAAATGTGCGAAAAAT
>CAZEWA010000013.1:17910-24812 GCA_964515685.1 uncultured Polyangiales bacterium
GCTCCAGACAAAAAATTGATTTTCGGCCGAGGTCTGCAGGAAATGTGCGAAAAATACCGTGAAAATCGCAGAAAATAGTTTGTGTTTCGTACGGCATTTAATAGTGCCAGCGGGCAACGCATCCTCCTGTGGAACACGCGCGGCACAGGTCGAGCACGCAAGTGCCTGTCTCGAGGGCGGCGGCGCCCACACTATGGCTGCGGCGCGCACCCGCTCGGCGAGCGCTCCGCAGCATGATGGAGCCCGCCGCGCTCGACCCGCCGCGCTCGACCCGGCGGCTTCAGTCCGGGAGCAGGGCTCGGGGGCAGCGGCGTGGCTGTGGCTTAGCGCCGAGCTCTGAGCGCCCGGGGCCACAAGTTTAGTGCGGGATGAGGTTTCCGAACCAGGCAGCGGCTCCCACACCCAGGAGGACGACCAGGGCCAGCACCACGTACTTCATGGAGTTGCTGCCGGTCGAGGGGGAGGGAATGGTCGCGGGTCCTGTGCTCGCAGCTTGCGACGGGGCCGCTGGCGGGCCTTTGCGCCCTAGGTCGCTGACGTCGGGCGGAAGCGCAGCGGCCTGCTTGTCGCGGCCGAGCTCGTTGTCCAGCAGCTCTCCGAGCGCTGCCGGGGTGGCTTGGCCGCTGTCCTCGGCTAGCAGGTCGTCTTCTTCGAGCAGCTCCGCCAGCTCCCGTGGGTCGCTTGTGCGCTTGCCTGGGATCACGCTGCGCGAGAAGAACGAGGTGGCCTGGTCGATGTCGTCTTCCGAGAACCAGGCAGCCGGGTTTTCGAGCTGCGCACCACCGCCCCCGAAGGAGCCAGCATCGAGGGGCTTGGCGCCGGCCTTGCCGGTCTTGCTCAGCTGCGAAGCCTTGGTGGCTCCAGAAGCCGGGTTGAGCGGGTCGTTCATCTCGTCGAGCGAGGTGAAGGCCAAGAGCTCGTCCTGGATCAGCTGGTCGATGATGCTCTGGTCGGCCTTGCGCTCGCGCTCGCGCTTTTTCTCGTCGGCGCGCAGGGCCACGACGGCCTGAACCATGCGGCCCACGTCGTTCGAGGTGACCTTGAGCCTGCGCGTGAACAGGTAGTCCGCGATGGCATCCTGCAGATCGTGGGCGCTCTGGTAGCGGTCCTCGCGGTCCTTGGCCATGATCTTGGCCAGCAGGGCTTCTAGGTCCTCGTCGACATCGGCATTGAAGGCGCTGAGCCGGGGAATCTCGGCTTGTTGCACCTTTTTAACTGTGTCGTAGTCGGAATCGCCGAGAAAGAGCCTGCGACCGGCCAGGGCTTCCCAAATGACGATGCCCACGGCGAAGAGGTCCGCGCGGGCGTCGACCTCGATGCCCATGGCAGCTTCGGGCGCGAGGTAGCTAAATTTACCCTTCACCACTCCGGGGTCGGTCTTCTCGAGTTGCGTCGTGGCCTTGGCCAGTCCGAAGTCGGTGACCTTTACCTCGCCGTTCTTGGTGAGGAGGATGTTGGGCGGCGAAATATCGCGATGGACGATATTTAACAGCGTCCCGTTGTCGTCGCGCAGATCGTGGGCGTGGCTCAAACCCCGGCAAACTTCCATGCCGATGTAGAGCATTTCCTTCACGCCCGGCCGACGCCCCTGTTTCTTCAGCGTCTCGAGGATCGTCTTGAGGTTGGCCCCGTCGACGAACTCCATGACGATGAAGTAGGTGTTGTCAGCTGCTCCGATGTCGAAAACGGTGACGATGTTGGCGTGATTGAGGCGAGCCCCAAGCCGCGCTTCGTCCAAAAACATCCGGATAAAGCTCTTGTTTTGCGCAAGATTCGGCAGAACGCGCTTGATAGCGACCTGCTTTTTAAAACCCTGCACACTGAGTGCCTCCCCTCGGAAGACCTCAGCCATGCCGCCTGCTTCAAGGCGATCTATGACGCGGTAGCGTTGCTCAGCCATGCTCTCGCGCGACGATGGACAGTCGCGCCCTCGATTGTCGGTGCCGTGCGTGGTGCACGTCAACCCCTGCGTCCCTGCCCACACCTCGTGAATAGCAGCCCACCCCTTGGGACGCAAAAATGCGTCGCGCGTCTGCGGCCCCGAAATGTCGAATTCACGGAAGCGTTGACAGGGAGCATGGCTGGCTCAGACTCGCGCTGTGTCTCACGTCTTGATAGCTCCTTCAATTCTCTCCGCCGACTTCGCGCGGCTCGGAGACGAGGTACAGGCCCTCGAGCGCGCGGGGGCCGACTGGGCCCACGTAGACGTCATGGATGGCCGTTTCGTCCCGAATATGACCATTGGTCCGCTTGTCGTGAAGGCCCTGCGGGGGGTCACAAAGCTCCCGCTCGACGTTCATCTGATGATCGTGGAGCCCGAGCGCTACGTCGCGGACTTCGCCGAGGCGGGGGCCGATATCATCACGGTGCACGCGGAGGCCTGCACCCACCTACACCGCGTCCTGCAGCAAATTCGCGGCTTGGGGAAGAAGGCCGGCGTGTCGCTGAATCCCCACACGTCCGAAGATGTTTTGCGTTACGTCCTCGATCTGACGGATCTCGTGCTCGTGATGAGCGTGAATCCGGGCTTTGGCGGTCAGGCCTTCATTCCGTCGGCTCTGCCCAAGATCAAGAACATCCGTTCTATGATCGAGGCCTCTGGCAGGCAAATTCATCTCGAAGTCGACGGCGGCGTGAAGCCCGGTATCGCGCGCCAGGTCATCGAGGCCGGCGCCGACGTGCTCGTGGCAGGCAGCGCGGTCTTCAACACTGGGGACTACGCAAAAGCCATCGCGCAGCTCAGGGCGGAGGCTCCGTGACAGGAATGCTCACGGCGATCCTGCGCAACGCTCCGGGAGCGGCACGGCGCCTGCGCCTGAGTCGCCTGTTAGTTGTAGAAGGACCGGACCGGGGCAAAGAGCTCTCCATCGACCGCGAACGCATCACCGTAGGCCGCAGCAAGATCTGCGATCTCGAGCTGAGCGACCAAGCGGTCAGTGGCAGCCATTTCGAGATTCAAGCTTTGGAGCACGGCTTTTTGCTGCGCGACCTCGAGTCCACCAACGGAACTTTCTGTGGGGATGTGGAGGTGCGCGAGGTCTACATCAAGCACGGCCAAATCGTGCGCGCAGGGCAGACTGCGCTGCGCTTCGAGCCGCTCGAGGGCACGGTCGAGATCAACGCGTCGGCGCGCGAGTCCTTCCATGACATCGTAGGCAAGAGTGTGCGCATGCGGGAAATCTTCGCGCTGCTCGAGCGAGCGGGTCCGAGCGACCTCACCGTGCTGGTGCGGGGCGAGACGGGGACTGGCAAGGAGCTGGTGTCACGGGCGCTGCATCTCGCGAGCAAGCGCAATACGCGGCCCTTGGTCGTCCAGGATTGCAGCGCGATTCCCAAGGACCTCATCGAGAGCACGCTATTTGGGCACGAAAAGGGCTCTTTCACCGGGGCGACCGACCGCAGAATGGGGTGCTTCGAGCAGGCCGACGGTGGCACCATTTTCTTGGACGAGGTCGGGGAGCTCGACATTTCTCTGCAGCCGAAGCTGCTGCGCGTGCTCGAAAACCGCACCGTCAAGCGAGTCGGTGGCACCAAGGAAATCCCGGTCGATGTGCGCGTGGTCGCGGCGACCAACCGCGATCTACGCAAGATGGTCAGCCAAGGCACGTTCCGCGAAGACCTCTACTACCGCCTAGGCGTAGTGACGCTGGAGCTGCCAGCGCTGCGCGAGCGGCCTGAAGACATTCCCCTGCTCGTCGAGGGCTTCTTGCAGCGTGTGGCGGCCCGCAGGTTTCCCGGGGAAAACAAAGAATTTCGGGTGCGGGCCGAGGCCATGGCCCGACTTCAGGCCTACGCTTGGCCAGGCAACGTGCGGGAGCTGCGCAACACCGTGGAGCGAGGTGCCTCGCTCGCGGAAGGCTCGGAGCTCGACGTGCCCGATCTTTTGCCCATTTCCCAGCATGGGACACCCGACATCGTGCGTTTTGGACAACCCTCGGCAGGCTCCGCCAGCAAGTTCGTGGACGATGGCCTGCCCTTCAAAGAGGCCAAGCAGCGTGTCGTCGATGAGTTCGAGGGGGCTTACCTCAAGGCTTTGCTCGACAAGCACGGTGACAACATCACGCGCAGCGCCCAGGCGGCGGGGCTCACTCGGTATCACTTGCGGGAGCTGGCCAAGCGCTACGGCATCCGCGGTGGGGACATGGACTGAGCGGCTCGCATGGGCCGCGCTGCGCTGCAAGCCGGCCTGCGCTCACCTGCGCACACTTGCATTCGGGGAGCGCTCGTAAAAGGCTGATGAGATGCGCTTACGTAGGCTGCTCATCTCGCTCAGTCTCGCTCTCATCGGCTTTTCGGCGTACGGCGAGCGTGCTGCGGCACAAGCGGAAGGGCCGCGGGGGCGCGATGTAGTGGTCGCCTACAACACGGGATGGCGGTTTTCCATCGCGCCGGGCCTCTTTATCCCTGTGAACGGAGAACGGGTTGGGTTCTCGATCTCGGGCGATGTCCGCTACGGCATCGAGCTCGGGCCCGTGATTGTGGCGCCCGGCGCAAGGCTCGCGGGCTACTTCCCCTCGGACCTCACCGTGCTCGCCGGCATGGCGACCACGCGCGTCACACTGCCGCTCGGTCCCGTGGGGCCCTACGTGCTCGGCGGCGTCGGGCCGGGCTGGGTCAGCGAGCCTTCGGAAGCGGGGCTCGCCTACATGGCCGGCGGCGGCGCGATGGTGCACATCGGAACCCGCTTCGGCATCGGCGCGGAGGCGACGTACCAGGCCATCACGGGCACTCGCTTCAGGGCGCTGTTTATCGGGCCGTCGCTGCTGTTCGGCTTTTAGAAAAGCGCCGCCAGGGCGACCTACTCGTGTTCGTGGGGTTTGGGCGGGACGTAGCCCTCGGGGGCCGCCGAACCCTCGCCAAAGAAGAACTTCTCACACTCCGTAAGCCAGATTTTCTGGGCTTTCGTGTCGTTGAAGTCGAGGCGCAGCTCGTTAATGAGCATGGTGGAGTGGGCTATCCACAGCTTCCAGCCTTCGCGAGACACATTTTCGAACACCCGCTGCCCGAGCTCGCCCTTGATGGGCGCCCGCTCAAGCCCCTCGGCCTCGTGGCCAAGCTTCACACAATTTACCATTCGAGCCATGGCTTGGAACATGGGGAGCGAAGTCATTTTGGTCAAGCGCTCGCGGTTTTTCCTCGGCGGCCGGCGCTGGGGCCCGAGCAGGGAGCGCCGCACCCACGTGGCTCTGTTCGAGCGCGAGTACCACACGCTCGCCGGAGCTGTCGATCGAGGTCGAGTTCTGACCGCAATCTCAGGCCGAGTGCCTTGCTCGCGTCGTGTCGTCAGGGCAGTGTCGATTTATCGAGAGGGGCGCCATGGAAACGTCAGAACTGCATCGCGGACGCTTGATCGACCACCTGCAATTGGTGGTCTCAGACCTGGAACAGAGCAAGCACTTCTACAGCGCGATCATGCAAGTGCTGGACGTGCCGCTAGGCGGGGAAGGGCCAGGATTTTTTTGGTTTGACGAGCTGTTCGTTTCGAGTCTAGAGAGCGTCGCGTCTGCTGGGACTCTGACGGGTCGCACGCACCTCGCTCTGCAAGCGAAAGATCGTGAGACTGTTGAGCGCTTCCACAAGACAGGCTTGCTGGCCGGAGGCAAGGATCACGGCGCACCGGGCGAGAGACCTTACCATCCTAACTACTACGCCGCGTTCTTGCTCGACCCTGACGGTAACAACATCGAAGCGGTCTATCACGGCCCCGCTCAGCGCTCGGCGCCGTCGGTGAAGGTCACCTTTTGAGCTGGCTCACTCCACGCCCACCACGCGCAGTATCTTGTCGCCTCCGTTCGAGCAATGGCCGGCCGCTACTCCGCGCGTTTCGCAGTTGCTGGTGGTAATGTAGAGATGACCGTCCGGACCCATGGCGACGGTGCGTAGCCGACCGTACTTACCCTTTAGATACACCTCGTGCTTCTGCACCACGTAAGGGTTGTCGGGGCTGAGCTGTATGCGATGCAGGTGCTCGCCTTCGCCCGAGCCAGCCAGGCCCAGGGTCGCGACGAGAAAGCTTCCCGTCCACTCGGGAATGGAGCTGCCGGTGTAGATGGCCGCACCGCCAGGCGGCAGGGACCTCTCCCAGGCCAGCACCGGCTCGGTGATCTGTGCGGACGTGTTGCAGCCCAGAATCTTGGGCCAGCCGAGGTTTTCGCCTGCGCGCGCCACGTTGAACTCGTCCCAGCCCTTCTCGGGTACGCCGGGATCGATGGCGGTGGGACCGTGGTCCATCACCAACAAATGATCTCGGTCGAACCAGTCGTAGCCCTGCGTGTTGCGGATGCCTGTCAGAAACACGAGGCTGCCAGGCGTGGGGTTGTCGTCCGGTACGCTTCCGTCGAGGTTCATGCGCAGCAGTTTGCCGGGTAGCTGGTTGGGCTGTTGCGCTAGGGCCGGATTGTAGGCTCCGACGCCCAGATAAAGCTTGCCGTCGGGGCCGATTTTTAGACGGCCGCCCTGGTGGTGCACGCCGCCTGGGATGTCATCGAGTAGGAGGCGTTGGAAGGTTGCGTTGTTGCCGTCCTTCGATAGCTCGTATACCCCGAGACGATTGATCAGCGCCCTGTCCGATCGCCGTGCTGTCCAGTACATGTAGAACAGTCGATTGGACGCGAAGTCTGGATGCAGAAGTAAGCCGAGCAGACCGCCCTCGCTGCTCAAGCCGCCGAGCTCCTCCAGGAACGAAATTTCGGCTACGTCCACATCGAGCACGGGGCTAGCTTGCAGCTGACTTCCGCGAACTCTGCGCAGACGCCCGGGACGCTCGGTGACGAGCATGTCTCCGTCCGGCAGCCAAGCGAGGCCCCAAGGCACTTCGAGGCCCTGAACAACGACCTGGACCTTGAGCGTCAGGGGGCCCGCAGGGCCATCTCCCGCCGACGCAGCCACCAATTCACATGCCT
>CAZEWA010000013.1:24912-47854 GCA_964515685.1 uncultured Polyangiales bacterium
TCCCCGTGGTCGCGGGCAGCACTGAGTAAGTTGGATAACACACGTAGCGTGATCTCTCTTGCGATTCGCCTAGGTCTGCCGGTCGGTTCCATTCAGATACGTTAGCGGGTCTGACTTCGATTGACACGGCACTCGCTCATCTGCACATTGTATACATAGATGAAACGTGCGCCCTGGCCAGCACAAAGCGTTGCGACCGATACGAAGCGGAGCGTGAGAGAACGCAGCTCGGTGGCTACATGAGGTCCGCGACTTACTGTGTCTTGGGCTTGACGCTGCTGCCGACCGGCTGCGGCTGGCTCGGACGTGAGCTGCTCGACGCTGACAGCAGTGTAGCCATGGTCGACGACGACAGCGGAGTGCGCATACCGCCCGTGGGGAACATGGACGCAAGCTCGGGCTCGATGAGTGATGCGAGCGACGAAACGAACCTGGATGCAAGTGCGGATGCAAGTGCGGATGGTGCGGCTTTCGTCGATGCAGGTGAGCCCGACGCCCCGGTGGACGCGGGTCCACAGCCGTGCGATTTCGCTGGCACCTGGGCATCGAGGACTACGATCGACGTCTCCTGGCCCATAGGGACAGCGATTGCGGCCGGGCGGGGCACCGCCAACGTGTGGGTGAAATACGAGGCGACACAAGAGGGTGGCCTTGTACCAGGCTCCATGGCGGTTTGCGGCGTGAGCATGCCGGACTTCGCGCTGCAGCCGCTGCTTGGAGGAGAGCGCTACGGCGTTGACTTCGACATTCCGTTGTTCGACGCAGTGCCTCCCCGAGCACTCTCCACGGATGCCATCTTGCGCATCGATGGGGCGGGTTTTCCAGGCGATCCGATGACGCTGTCGGAGACAGTCCAGGTCCTCGGCACGACTTTAAGTAACCCGCTGAACGACCCCTGGCCATCTGCGGGCCAGCTCGTCAACAACGACATGGACGGTGATGGGAGGCCCGGCATAACGATTGCCAACTTGAACGACGCGACCCACGTCAACATGCGGGTCGATGCCTTCGGCACCGTGCGCGCCGATCGCGGGTATTATGCGTCCCGCTTCGTGATGTCCTGGAGCGGCTCCGTGGAGAGCTGCAGCGCAATGGAAGGCGAAGCCGAGGTCACGCGCTTCGATACGCACATCGTGGGCTGTAGGCTGGTCTCCGGCGGCGAGTGCAGCGTGGGACAGCGCAATACGCTCGACGGATTCCGTCCGCTTCACAGGGCCGATTCCGCGAGCTTCCGCAGCGTCAAAGTAGTGGACGGCGCGACCTGCGCGGTGGCCCGGAGTGCACTGCAGTGAAAGCGTGTTGCACGTTCAGTGAGTTTCGTTGTGATTTTTATCGAATCTGACATTGGTCTGTTTGAAAAGGATGCCGCTTTGCCTTCGACGGTAGCGAGTGTAGCGATCTATTTCACACGCCAAGAGGCCAGGCTCTGTCTGCGCTACCGGAGCAAGAATTGGCTCGCAACGGAAGCTTTGGTGTCCCGCGACGCATGCCGGCCATCGTCCGGTGAATTTCGTTGACAGGCTGGCTCTAAGATGATTTCTACATTGTTTAGATAGCAAAGACACCCAGGTACAAACACGCTTAGGCACTGAGGTTCAACTGCACCTCTGTGCGGAGCATTGGCGAAGACGGCGCTATCGGCTGCACTTCTTCATGCTTAGGCGCGTGTGCAACGTTGCTTGGTTCACTTTGATTAGATTTGGAGGAAACATGATGCCGTTGCCGGGAAACCGAAAACTTAGAGCGCTCCTGACGAGCGCACTGTCTATCTGCACGTTTGCCGCATGTGCTGAGGGAGCCGAAGGACCTCGCGGCGGCCAGCCGGGTCCAGGAGTCGTAGGTGGCGACGGCGACTGGGGCGAATTCGGGGACGGCGACACCGAAAATCCCGGTGGTGGCGACGGCGACGGAGACAACCCTTCTACCGGGCCCGGATTCGACCCGGACAATGGGGATTGGGATGGTGGTGTCTGTGACGGCGTTGCCATCGGTGCCCGCTGCGTGAAGTCGGAACACCTCCAGGTGATCAAGGCCTCTCCACAAGCGACCGATCCCGGGCATCTCGTGTACGACTTCGATAAGTCGTACAACAATCTCGGCGCGCTGAAGAAGAATCAGCCCAAGATCGAGCCGAGCGCAGAGCTCGGTGAGTGGTACCTGCTCAACGGTGACTACGTTCGAATTGGTGTGTCGTATGCCTCGTTCCACGCGACCGGCGGCAAGGTTGCCGACGCGGACAGGATGCCCCAGCGCGAGGGGAAAAATAAGGATCTCACCTGGAGCCTAAATGCCGTAAAGGGCATCGACGGAACCGACGTTGCGGCACCTAACTGTATGGTTTGTCACTCCGAGTACTTCGGAGGCAAGCTGGTGCCAGGCCTCGGACGTAACAAGCACTGGATTGCGACCGATGCCAGCGGCTTCACTTTGGATGTCTTTGGCATTGGTTTGAATTCCATCTTTGTGGGGGATACGTTTGCGCAGATCAACAGCTCGCTCGGGATGATGACGCGACTGTTCCCCGACACGATGCACAGCCACTTGTTTGATCTCTTCGCCGCGCTGGGCATGCGTCACGACCCTGACACGCTCAAGTGGACGGGCGAGCTTTGGGGCGACCCAAATTCCGGCATGAAAGGCTGGATTGACTTCCCTGCCTGGTGGCACGTCAAGAAGAAGAACGCGCTCTATTCCAGCGGCACGGGCCGCGGCTACAAGTCAGACCACCTGTTGTACATGAGCTGGTTCTCGGTCGACGGTATTCCGGAAGCGGAAGAGATCACCAACAACTTCGTCCACGTGCAGAAGTACCTCGAAGAGAAGATTAAGGTGCCCAAATTCGAGGACTTCGGCGGCAAGATCAATCAGGCTCTTGCCGATAAGGGAGAGGAGGTTTTCTCTACCGCCTGTGCGACCTGCCACGGCACCTACTCGGAGGACGAGTCCAAGGAGACGTATCCGAACATTCTCGTCGATCTCGCGGAAATCGGGACTGATCCCAACTTGGCCAAGAACCACTGGATCTATCCGGTGAACCCCTGGTACGAAAAATCCTGGTACGGGAAGCGGGGGACTTCGTCGATTGTGAAGGTCAATGGGTACATGGCTCCGCCGCTCGACGGCGTCTTCATCACCGCTCCGTACTTCCACAATGGGTCGGTTCCCACGCTCGAGGCGGTCATTGATCCGTCCAAGCGACCTGCCGTATGGACGAGTGACAAGAGCCCGGACGACTACGACTTCGACGCAGTGGGCTGGAAGAACAAGGATTTCGACACCCGTTTCTGGACGCTCGATCAAAGGCAGGGCGCATACTACACGACGGATGAGGGCAACTCCAACAAGGGCCACACCTACGGCGCTGCCCTGAGTGCCGAAGACAAAAAAGCGGTTCTCGAGTACTTGAAGACGCTGTGAACGCGCGCATCCGCGTTCTCTGAGAAGGCGGATACCTGTTGCGGCCCCTGCGGGGCGTCACGATATCTTGTGGAACGTTTGGGCGGCCGCCTATCCACGTGACTCTTATTGAGCACAGGGGTAGGCGGCCGCAGACGTTTGCGCAGGCCATCACATCCGCTTGCATAGAGTCTTGCTTTTTTGCTGCATGTGAACAATGTTATGATGTAACAGGAGACTTTCTTATGCGTACGACTCCCCCGTCGCACTGCGTCCTTACGCTATGGGTCGCTCTCGCGCTTTTGTATGGTTGCGCCTACGAATTCGAAGACTTTTCGCCAAGACCCCACGGTTCAGTGGGTTCCGAAGTGTTTCGCATTGTCTGCATGAATTTGGCAGCCCAGGCGTTTCCCAACGATCTGACAGGAGAGCGGTTCTCAGCTGAGTGCGATGGGCAAGACGCCGAGCGCAGGGACGCGGGCCCTGAAGCACAGTCGCTTCCCGAAACGGCGCAGGCAGAGCGAGCGTACTTTCGGCAACGCGCGCTTCTGGTGCAACGTCCACGTCTCGTGAGTGCGCTCGACGCAGCGTTCGATGAGCGCGGGTACCGCAAGGATGAGTTGCGCACCTTCCTGGCCAACATGGTGCCGCTCTATGATGCTCCGGAGGAGCTCCCGGTGCTGACGCGCGCGGTGGCGGCTCTGCTGACACGGCTCGTGGACCCGAAGGACGACGTGGGCGCAGGCGCCATCGCGGCGCTCGAGCGCATGTCTGCGCGCGAAGGCTATCGCCCGGCTCGCTTTGATCTGGGCCTGACACGTTCGATGCTCACGCATCCAGAGCTTGACGAGGTTCTGCGAACGACGTTGTCTGCCATCGCTGCGGACACAGGTCCTGCCAAAGATGCGTTCGAGGACCTGCTGCGTGCTTCCGCGTTGGATCTGGCCACGGCAGAGCGTGGCATCCCGGACCCTAAACATCCTGGTACGCTCTCGGTGTCGACGAAGCTCCTGTTCTCCGAGGACGACACTTTCGCAGGCAAGGGTACGCCCATCTATCTCACGCTGCGTGACGCGCGTGGTGTCGCACGCCCGAGCAGTGCAAGCGGCGGCATTCAGGCTCCGTTCAAAGATGACGACGGCGACGGGCTGGCCGATATTGACGAGCGCGGGCGCTTTGTATTCAGTCAGGGTGGCTTCGTGCCGCCCTATCCGGTGTTCGCGTCTGCAATTCCGAAGCAGTCCTCACGTGACACGCTCGGTCGTGCCCTCGATGCCAACAAGACACCTGTCTACGCATCGGTGGATGCAAATCGCACCTTGCTTGCCGGCGTGCTGCGCGACTCGCGTGAAATGCTCACGGCGAACTCTGGCAAGCGTGCCCCTCTGCTCGACTACGTTCATGGCCTCAATGCCGTGCTGGGTGACTACGGCCCACGCACCCACATATTTGGAAAGGCCAAGTTCAATTTTCAGGGGCCTGACACAACTACAGGGCCCGTCTTCGACCTCGTCCATGCATTGTCGAGCCTGCTGCCCTTCGAGCAGACCGATCAATTTCTGCAGGTGGTAGAGCAGCTCCTGCGCGATCATCAGGTAGAGGTCGCCGGACTGGTAGAGGCTATCCTGTACATCAAAGAGCGCTCTGACGCGTACCCAGATGCCGCATGGAATAAGCCTCACGAGTTCTGGGACGACTTGATCGCATGGTCTGCCCATGTCGCAGCGACGCCGGGCGTGATGGAGCGCCTCCTGCGCGCGATGGCTGAAGCGGATGCCGCGAAGCTGGGACCGTTGGTTGGCAACTTCATGCGCTTCAAAGACCGCGTGAACTACCCCCTCGGCAAGCGGGAGGAACTCAAGGCGCTCGGCATCGATCCCGTCGCCGTGATAGGTAATCTCAAGAAGCCCTGCTCAGGCACCAGGTGTGGACAGCCCTGCGATCTGACGAATCCGTGCGGCGTGGATGCCGCCTGCGTAGTGAACGCGCAAGGCAAGCTGCCAGGCACCTGTGGAGCCATATGGGAGGCGGTCCAAGCGCATCGTATCAACGTCAACGCACCCTGTCAGAATCCACCGCCGGGCATGTTCGCGATCGTTCTGGGGCAGCCTGCAGGCACGGTAGGCGACCCGGAATGCAAACCCATGGCTCCCTATCCCGCCGCGCATCACCGCGGCATCCGAGGCTGTCCTGCAGATAAACCTGAGGAGGGCGCTAGCTGCAGCGATGCGGGAGGCTTAGGCCTATGCAGCTGGGATGCGGGCTCCTGCACTTGTGCATGCGCGGGTGGTCTGTGCCGCCACGGCGCGCAGCCCACGTGGAGTTGTACAAACAAGCCAACCAAAGGCTTTGCCGAGTGGGTGGACAGGGCGCAAGCGGACAACCGTGCGGGCACAGACGGACACTCCAATCAATCGCTGTTCCAACGCACCATCGCGCTCGTCCACGACCTGCACGTTCCGACCGAGATGTGTAACAAGGAGCAGGCTGCGGTGGCACTCGCCGACCCTGCCGGTAGCGCGAGCGTGCTTGCAAATGGCGCAATGAACACGCTCTTGGGCGCACTCGGCAGCGATCTGCTCGGGCCGTTTCCCAAGTGTGCGATGCTCAAGGAAGACCACATCGTGCGCTACTACCTGCGTTCTGCGCTCGGTTATGGTGGCGTGGAGATCAAGCACGAGGCGCTGAAGGGCTTCATGGATCTACTCGGCACGGCCGGTGATCCGGTGATGGAATCGCAGTATCAGATTCGTGGATTCAACCTCGGCAGTCCGACGCCCCAGGGCATAGGTCGCATGGTGTTCAGTCCGCAAAACCCCTTCCAGGACGGCGTGACGGGTCTGGTCGTCTCACGCGACAACAAGTTCATCGTAGACTTGCATCAGGACACGATCATGTCGTGGGAGCTTCCAGACCCGATCGGTGGCAAGAGCTATCTCGAAGCGCTCGTCCCAATCCTCAAGGCGCTGGACCCGAACAAAGACACCGACGAAGGTCATATCGACCTGTTCGCCGATGTTTTCTCCATCCTGCACAAGCACTGGTCGTCGAGGAACACCGACGCCACGCAGCGCGTGTGTGACGACGCCATGCCGCCGAGCTGCGACGAGAAAGTCGAGCGCTTTGCGTTTCAGTCCAATGGCGTGAGCTACGAAGAGCTGGCGGCGGAAGCCTTCCTGGACGCGAAGATCATTGAGCGCATGCACGACTTGATGGTGGTTCTGGCAGCCACCAAGACGACCGAAGGCAAGGACGGCATTCAGGTGCTCGCCGAAGCGCTGCTGAACCTGCTCATCCCCGAAAAGAGCTGTGTGGGCGGAGACTGCGCAGCTCACCCGCTGGCCTACCGCGACGGTAAAACCACCTCGGTGACCAACACCGGCAAGCCTGTTGCCAACGTCGCGCCTATCTACTTGCTACTGGACGCTCTCAACGCCATCGATGCTCGCTTCGAAGGCTCGCTCAAAGATCGCTTGGTTCCGTGGCGCGCGGGACGCAGCAAACTCGTGGATGTTTTTTTCGACGTTACAGCCGATGCCCCGGGCCAATGGCGATTTACGAACCCGCGGGGGCCCGCGCTTTTGCTCTCCACTGTGGGCTTTCTGCGCGAACGCCTCACTGTGTATCGGACCGAACAGGCTGAGTGCGCGGCAGGCGGTGGAACGATCGAAGCGTGCCAGCAGCTGCGCGAGTGGACCGTCGGGTTGACCCGACGTCTTGAGGCATCGCTCGGCCAACCGGTGTCTGCCGCGACTTTACGCTTACTCGACCGCTTTCGAGAGCTCGACTCCGACCCTGCCGGGAAGCTCGCCGAACTGATGCGTCATATAGCGACAGAATCTGACAAAGACTCAAGCTTCGCCGGCGCCGTGATGGGTACTGCGGACTTGCTGCAGACCTTGGCGGACACACGAAGTGTCGGCGCACTGATGACATTCGTCTCGCGCGCGCTCGCCCCCAATGCCAACGACGTGGCCGCGGGAACAGCCAAGGATCTCGATATTCAAAGCAGCTCGGTACAGAAGGCACTCAAGCTGATGCGTTCCCTCCAGGAGGTGTCGCCCGAAGTCGAAAGGGGCCCCAGCACGCTGGCCACGCTGCTCTCACGACTTGCCCGCCCCTATGACGCCGATGGCGCGACACCGCTCGACGTCATCATCGACAGCGTGGTTTTCGTCAACCGAGCCACTCCGGGGGAGCGCGAAGAGACGCCGCTCGAGGCCCAGGATTTGCGCCTTCTCCTGCGCGAGACGGAGCAGTTTTTGAGCAGCGAGCGCCACGGCCTCGAACGTCTCTACGATGTCATTCAATCCCGGATCCTGCCATGAAGTCTATCCATTCATTCGCGCTTTGCTTGCTCCTCACGTGTGTCTTGTCGCCCACGCCTGTGTTTGCAGGTGGCCTGTATCTCACCGATCATGGTGTGCGGGCACTTGGGCGCGGTGGAGCATTCGTGGCGGGTGCCGACGACGGGCAGAGCCTTTGGTACAACCCGGCAGGCCTTGCGTTCGCAGGCGACAAGCACGTTCTCATGGACGGTACGCTGACGTTCTTTCGCGGGAGCTTTCAGCGCGTCACGCGAGACGATGTCAACGACCCTTCGCCTACGGTGGACGTCGATCCGATGATGTTGCCGATACCCACCTTGGCCCTCGCCGACAGCCTGGGAACCCGCGATTTCATGTTCGGGTTCGGCGTGATGGCACCCAACGCCGTGACCATGCGCTGGCCCGAGACGGCGGGCGTCACCGCTACCGGCGCGCCACGTCTGGGGTCCACGCGTCATTCCTTGATCTCGATGCAAGGCAGCGCCATCGCGGATATCGCTCTAGGGGCCTCGTACTCGGGTATCGATGGACTCTCCATCGGTGTCGGGGTCCACATCATTCCAGCTCGCTTTCGAGCCGCCATGTACCTCAGCGCTTGCGACTACGGAGCGCTGTGCCAGCAGCCAGAGCAACCAGACTATGAAGCACCCGCTGCCTTGGATTTGAAGCTAGCGGTTACGGCTACGCCGATGCTGGGGCTGATCTACGAGCGAGGCATCGTAAAGGTTGGCGCCTCGTTCATGCTTTTCTACGACATCAAGGGTAAGGCCAAGCTAGACACGCAGCTGCCCAGCGCTCCGCTGTTTGGTCCGTCCGACGAGTGTACGTCCAACGATGCTCGCAAGACCAACCCACACTGCGCGCGTGTCGTGGGTGACAAAGCTGACTTCAAGATGGCGATGCCCATGATCGCTCGCTTGGGTGTAGAACTGCGCCCGACCGAAGCCATCAGTATGGAAGCGGCGGTGGTGTACGAAGGGTGGAGTCGTCAGCGGGATTTCTCCATCAACTCGCAGAATATTCGCATCGAGAACGCGGTAGGCATTCCTACATACGCAGTCGGTGCGATCAACTTCCCTCGCCAAATGCAGGACGTGTGGAGCCTGCGTTTCGGCGGTGAGCTGCGTCCCGATGGTAGCGCTATCACGTTGCGTGGTGGCTTGATGTTCGAGAACAGCGCCTTCGGAAACCGAACGCTGACACCGCTCACGTTCGACAGCCGCAAGGTCATGTTGGGGTTGGGAGCGAGTCTCGAGTTATGGCAGAACACGTACGTGGATGTCGTGTACGCGCACGTGTTCATGGTCGACCCCAAGGTCCGAACGAGTACCGTGTACCCTTCGAATCCGCTGCGTCCGCCCTACCAGGCCGATCCGAGCGACCCCGTCGGTAAGCCGGAGGCGATAGGGAACGGAAACTATCACATGGAGGCGGATTTGATCGGAGGAGGACTACGCTTCAACCTCTGACCTGTGCCGGCGAGACAGCAAAGCGTGATACGCCAGCACGGACCGCATCGCCTCAGAACAAGATGATCTCGTCGCAGGGGAAGGTTGCTTTGAGGGTCGCTTCTTGATCTTTCTTGTAGGTCTCGCAGGCGCTTCCTAGCAGCTCCAGCGTCTCTAGGTCGTCCTTCACGCGAAAGCCGTTCGCGCCGCCACATTCGAGCGACTTGCCGTTCACCTGCACGTCCCCGCGGCACTCGCTTCCAGCCACGACGGTGCCTTGTAGCTTCACGTCGCAGGTCACAGCCCTTTCCAGGATGGCGTTCAGCGCTTCGACCAGCGCGTCGCCCGTCTTGGGGGTAAAGGTGGGTTGGCCGGTAGCTCCCGCTTTGGCAATTGCATCCAAATGCTCGACCAATGTGGGATCGTCTTCGGCCATCGAGACGGCAAATGTCTTGATTCCCGCTTGCGCTAGGTCGGACACGGTCATCACAGCTTGCTGTTCCGTGGCGAGCGTCTCTAGCACCCCATCATGGAAGTCACAGATATTGGGGCGGCCATCGGTAGCGAGCACCACATACGTCGGGCTGCCGCTCGAACTTCCGCCAGCCCCGGTGACGTGATCGCGGAGGGCTATGAGTGCATAGTGCGTCGGAGTACTCGCTCCCATTTGGAAGATCGGATAGGCCGTGCGCAGGTCGTTCAAGTTGTTGAGTGCGGGTTCGATCCGGATGACACGCGGACAAAGGTCCGTTTTGATCCCTGGCGGTGAAAGCCCCCCGTCGTACACGAATAGGCCGAAAGCTACGGACGCTTGGAGTCTGGCGACCAAGCCGCTTCCGTCGGCGAGCAGAGCATCGCGCAGAACGTTCCAGCGCGAAGGACCGCCTTGCATCGGGGTTCCCATGCTGCCCGAGCCGTCGACCATCAACCAAACAGTTGGGACCACACGCAACCCCATGACTTCCACGCGAGCACACGCTTCGCCGGGAATGTAGTCCGAGTCGTCTGGATTTCTGCCTTCGTTCCTGCCGTTACCCCCGCTATCCGCGTCATTCCTACCGATTCCAGCGCCACCCGCTGGCAGCTCTATCGGGGGATGAGAACAGGCGGTCATGAGTAAGGTCCACGCAAAGCGGGACCTCGGAACTTGTTTGAAAAGCGAAGCGAACATGGGCAGTAACTCCCTTCGACGGGAACTGGGGCTGGCAATCTATACAATGTATAGACGCATGCGGGTAAAGTTTGGGTCAAATGAATTCGGCAGCGAGCAGCACTCATGCTGTTCACCTCGAACCAGGCGGTGCTGTCATGCGAGCCGAAGGCTCGATTGTGGTGGGCAACGTTGAGGGCTAACTACTGAGCGCGCGGCTTCGCCTGTCTGCGCGCGGTCACTTCGATCCCGAGGCGAGGCCGTGCAAAAGGAGTGCAGTCACGTGCGTCGCCGCTTCATGGGAGGACCACCTGCCGCCGGGACGATGCCAATAGCTCAGCCAACCCAGGGCCCCTGCAATCGTAAAGGCAGCGGCCTTGGCATCGCACTCGGCGATGGAGCAGTCCTTGATGCCGACTTCCACAAGATGTCGTAGGCGCCGGTAGATCACGCGCTTGGCCGCCATGAGATGCGTTTGTGTTTGCTGCTCCACATCGTGCTCTGCGACCCGGACCAGGCACTGGCCGAACGGCTGCGTCATGCTCTCGCCAAACCAGATCATGAAACGCTGCAGCCGCTCTCTGCCCGAAAGCAGTGCGTCATCCTGATCCGCAAAGTAGCGCTCCGTCGCATCGAGGGCTGCACGGGTGCAGCCGAGCAGGATCTCGTCCTTACTCGCAAAGTAGTAGTAGATGGCGGGCTTCGTGATGTTCAGCCGCTCCGCTACATCCGTGAGCTTTGTGCTGTGAAACCCTTGGGTTACGAAGAGCTCCGCCGCGGCCTGCAAGACGGCGAAGCGCTTGTCTTCGTGGTCGAGGGTCTTCTGGGTACGGCTCTTGAAAGGTGAGGGAGATTTCCCTTTCGGCGAGGCTGCTTTGGATCTCATGTTACTCACGAGTAAGCATGTTGAGCGGGCCTCTAAGGATGGTCAAGAGGTCCGTGATTTAAAGCCTCGTCACAGCTCTTGACGAGAGCCTCCGTAGGCTGCTACTTACCGATGGGTAAACATATTGACCCGCGAGTAACATCGCCTTCAAGGGCTACAGGGAAAGAGGAAGCGTCATGACTGAGGCTTTTATTTACGACGCAGTGCGAACCCCGCGTGGAAAGGGCAAAGCTGACGGGTCCCTTCATGCAATCAAGCCCGTCTCCCTGGTCACAGGCCTGATTGGTGCCGTCCTCGAGCGTAACCCTGCGCTCCCGCCGGCCGCGGTCGACGACGTCGTGCTCGGTTGCGTCACGCCGGTCGGCGATCAAGGCGCCGACATCGCGAAGACAGCCGCCATTGTCGCGGGCCTTCCCCACACCGTGGCCGGCGTACAGATCAATCGCTTCTGCGCGTCAGGCCTGGAAGCCGTAAACCTTGCGGCGCAGAAAGTTCGCTCGGGATTTGAAGACTTCGTGCTCGCCGGCGGCGTCGAGTCCATGTCGCGAGTGCCGATTGGCTCCGACGGCGGCGCATGGGCGATGGATCCGCTTACGAACTACGACTCGGCCTTCGTTCCTCAGGGGATTGGCGCCGATCTCATCGCAACGCTCGAGGGCTGGTCGCGCACCGATGTGGATGCGTTCGCGCTCAAGTCCCAGCAACGCGCCGCGGCGGCCCGAGCGCAGGGCTACTTCTCGAAGAGCATCGTTCCCGTGCGTGATCGCAACGGCATTGCGGTACTGAGCGAAGACGAGTTCATCAAACCCAACACGACCCTCGATGGCCTGGCCCAGCTCAAGGCGTCGTTTCAACAGATGGGCGAGATGGGTGGGTTCGATGCGGTCGCTCTTCAAAAATACCACTACGTCGAGTCGATCAATCACGTCCACACTGCTGGCAACTCTTCAGGCATCGTCGACGGTGCAGCGCTGGTCTTGATAGGTTCCGACCGACGCGGGCTCGAGCTAGGTCTCACGCCCCGCGGCCGCATCGTCGCGACCGCAGTCTCTGGCGCTGACCCCACGATCATGCTCACCGGCCCCGCGCCGGCCGCGCGCAAAGCGCTGGCAAGGTCTGGCCTCAAAAAGGATCAGATTGATCTGTGGGAGATCAATGAGGCGTTCGCATCGGTCGCACTGCGCTTCATGCGCGACATGGAACTCTCGGACGAAAACGTGAACGTGAACGGTGGCGCGATTGCCATGGGCCATCCACTGGGCGCCACGGGCGCGATGATTTTGGGCACGGTGCTGGACGAGCTCGAGCGGCGCAACCTGCGCTATGGGCTCTGCACGCTGTGCGTGGGCGGCGGAATGGGCATCGCAACGATCGTCGAGCGGCTGTAGTCGAGGAGCAGGAACATGAGCATACAAGCAAATTCCATCACCTGGGAAAAAGACGCAGACGGCATCGTGACGCTGACGTTGGACGACCCCGATCACTCAGCAAACACGATGAACGCGCTCTATCAAGCGTCGATGGGCCGCGCGCTCGAGCGCTTGGCGCGTGAGAAGGCGTCGATTCGCGGCGTGATCATCACGTCGGCCAAAAAGACCTTTTTTGCCGGCGGAGATCTCAAGATATTGGCGCAGGCGGAAGCCGCCGATGCCCCACGCATTTTCAAGGAGGTGCGCGAGCTGACGGCGCAACTGCGCGCGCTCGAGACGCTCGGCGTGCCCGTCGTTGCGGCTCTCAATGGCACGGCGCTCGGCGGCGGTCTCGAGATCGCTCTGGCATGTCATCACCGCGTCGCTATCGATGAGCCGAAGGCGGAGTACGGCCTGCCGGAGGTCACGCTCGGCCTGTTGCCGGGCGGCAACGGCATCGTACGCACGGTTCGGCTGCTCGGCGTCCAGAGCGCCCTGATGAACGTGCTGATGCAGGGGCAGCGGATGAAGGCGGAGCAGGCGAAGGCGGTCGGTCTCATCGACGCGCTCGTCAAGGACCGGAGTGCGCTCCTGGCTGCGGCGCGCGCCTTTATCGCGGCAAACCCTGCGGCGAAGCAACCCTGGGACCGCGAGGGCTACAAGATGCCTGGTGGCACGCCCACGACGCCAGCACTCGCGCAATACCTTCCGGCGTTTCCTGCGAATCTGCGAAAGCAGCTCAAAGGCGCCGATATGCCCGCTCCCCGCCTGATCATGGCCGCCGCCGTGGAAGGTGCGCAGCTCGATTTCGACAACGCCGGCAAGGTCGAGTCGCGCTACTTCGTCGAGCTCGTCACCGGCAAGGTGGCGAAGAACATGATCAAGACGTTCTTCTTCGACCTGCAGAAGATCAACGCTGGCGCGAGCCGACCCAAGGACATCGCAGTCTGGCAGCCCAAGAAAGTCGGCATCCTCGGCGCTGGCATGATGGGGGCCGGCATCGCATACGTCACCGCCCGCGCCGGCATCCCGTGCGTGTTGAAGGACGTGTCGAAGGAGAGGGCTGCGCAAGGGAAGGCCTACTCCGAAAAGATTTTGACCAAGGCCGTTCAGCAGGGACGCATGACCGATGCCGCGGCCAAGGAGATCCTCGACCGGATCCTCGATACCGAGCGCGCGTCCGACCTCTCTGGCTGCGACATGATCATCGAAGCGGTGTTCGAGGACCGGGAGCTGAAGGCCGTCGTCACCAAGGAGGCAGAGGCTTTCACCGAGCCGGGAGCTTTGATCTGCTCCAATACCTCGACGCTACCCATCACGGGTCTCGCAAAGGCCTCGCGTGTGCCGGACAACTTTATCGGTCTGCACTTCTTCTCGCCCGTCGACAAGATGCCGCTAGTCGAGATCATCGCCGGTCGCGGTACGAGCGATGAAAGCCTTGCACGCGCCTTCGATTTCGTACTCAAGATCAAGAAGACGCCCATCGTAGTGAGCGACAGCCGCGGGTTCTTTACCTCCCGCGTGTTCGGCTCGTTTACGACCGAGGGGCAAATCATGCTCGCGGAAGGCTGGAATCCCTCGAGCATCGAGCAGGCCGCCGCCCAGAATGGATCTCCGGTCGGGCCGCTCGCCGTGTCGGATGAAATCTCCCTCGATCTTATCCGCCATGTCCGCGCTCAAACCGAGAAGGACCTCGCGGCCGAGGGAAAGAAGTTCCCCTTGAATCCAGGGGACGTCCTGGTGGACCGCATGGTTCTCGAGCACGGTAGAAAAGGTAAGGCGGCAGGCGCCGGCTTCTACGACTACCCAAAGGGCGGCAAGAAGACGCTGTGGCCCGGCCTCGCGCAGCACTTCGTCAAGCCTGCGCGGCGGCAGCCATCGGACGCGGAGTTTGCTGAACTTCGCGACCGGCTGCTCTACCGCACGGCCATCGAGACCATTCGCTGCTTGGAGGAGGGTGTCCTCACCTCGGTCGCCGACGCCAACATCGGCTCGATCATGGGCATCGGAACACCGCCCTGGACGGGCGGCAACTTGCAGTTCGTAAACTACGTAGGCGTCCGCCCATTTCTGAAGCGCGCGACTGAGCTTGCCAAGGCCCACGGCGAGCGCTTCGAGCCGCCGCAACTCCTCATCGACATGGCAGCCCGAGAGGAGACCTTCCAGTGAGACTCGGAGTCGTCGTCCCCTACGGAGGCCGTACGGTCTCGATGCCGCTCGATCTCGTGCGTGAGGCCGAAAAGCTCGGCTTCGATTCGTGCTGGACGTCGGAGGCGTACGGCTCCGATGCAGTGAGCATCTCAACTTGGATTCTGGCCCAGACCACGAAGATCAAAGTCGGCACTGCCATCCTGCAGCTGCCGGCTCGCACGCCCACCATGGCGGCCATGACCGCGATGTCGCTGCAGCAGCTCTCGGGCGGGCGTTTCATCGTCGGACTCGGTCCGTCTGGGCCTCAGGTGGTCGAGGGATGGTATGGTGCTTCCTATGCCAAGCCCCTAACTCGGCTGCACGAGTACATCGACGTGATGCGGCTCGTGTTCGCGCGAGAGAATCCTGTGCAGTACGAGGGATTTCACTACACGCTGCCCTATCACGGTGAGGGCTCAACAAAGCTTGGTAAGCCACTCAAGAGCATTCTTGCCTACGATGGGAAGGTCCCCATCTACACCGCTAGTCTACAGAACAAAGCGGTCTCCCTGAGTGCGGAGATAGCCGACGGCTTCTTTCCGATCTGGCTAAATCCCGATAAGCCCGATCTGTTTGCGGAACCTATTGCGGAAGGTCTCGCCAAGGCAGGCCGAGGAAAGAGCCTGAAGGACTTCGATGTCGCGCCGTTCGTGGCAGTGGCGATGGGCGACGATCTACAAGCTTGTCGCGATTCTCTCAAGCCAGCCATGGCGCTCTATATCGGTGGCATGGGTGCGCGCGGCAAGAATTTCTACACCGACTACGCAAGCCGCCTCGGCTATCCCGACGCTGCCCTCAAGATTCAGGACCTGTATCTGGCCGGGAAAAAAGAGGAAGCCGCAGCGCTTATTCCCGATGCGCTCGTCGATGACGTCGCGCTGGTGGGCTCGGCGGATCGAATCAGGGATCGCCTCCAGGCCTGGATAGTGGCGGGCAAGGAGCATCGTGTAGGGACGATGATCGTCAATTCAGCCGACCCAAGCGCATTGCGAGTCGTGGCTGAAACCGTGTTGAGGGCTGTATGAAGATTGCAATCGTAGGTGGAACCGGCAAGGAAGGCCACGGCATCGCGCTGCGCTGGCTGTGTGCTGGTCACGAGCTTTTCATCGGCTCACGTGACCCGGTTCGGGCGCGCGAGAAGGCGGATGAGCTGCGTGAGCTGAGCCAGGGCGACGTCACAGGTTCTGACAATGTGACTGCCGTGCGCAGTGCGGAGCTCGTTCTCTTGAGCGTTCCGTACTCGGCCCATTCCGCAACGCTCCGTGATCTCAAAGCAGAGCTTGCGGGCAAGATTGTGATCGACATCACGGTGCCGCTTCAGCCTCCGCAGGTTCGGCGTGTGCACTTGCCTGCCGGGCAGGCGGCTGCTCTCGAAACCAAGACCATCCTCGGAGAAAGCGCGCGCGTGGTCGCGGCCATGCACCATGTGAGCTCGGTGCACTTGGCTTTGAACCACCCGATCGACTGTGATGTGCTCGTGTGCTCGGACGACGAGGAGGCGCTCCAGGTCACACTGAAGCTGATAGCCGATCTGAAGATGCGTGGTGTGCATGCGGGCGCCCTAGCCAACGCCGTTGCGCTCGAATCACTGACGCCCGTGCTTCTGCACATCAACAAATACTACAAGAATCCCGGAGTCGGGCTTCGCATTACGGGCCTCTGACGCCCTGAGAGTCAAAAAGGGAGCGAAGTATGGAACGCACACTCTTCCGTGAAGAACACAAACTGTTCCGAAAGAACGTCCGCACCTGGGTGGACAAGGAGATTGTCCCATTCCGCGAAACCTGGGAAGCGGCCAACATCGTTCCCCGTGAGCTTTGGCGCAAGGCCGGTGAGCAGGGCTTTCTGTGTTGCTGGCTGGAGGAAGAGTGGGGGGGGCCTGGAGCCGACTTCCTGTCCTCCGTGGTAGTGATGGAAGAGCTTGCGCGTGCGCGCGCCAGTGGTGTCGCGTTTGGTCTCCACTCCGAGATTGTGGTGCCCTACCTCTGGTCCTTTGGTACCCCGGAGCAGAAGTCCCGTTTCCTGCCGGGTTGCGCCTCGGGCGAGCTTATCGGGGCCATCGCCATGACCGAGCCGTCCACGGGTAGCGACGTCGCTGCAATACGCACGACCGCTACCAAGGACGGCGACTTCTACGTGTTGAACGGACAGAAGACCTTCATCTCGAACGGCCACCTCTGCGATTTTGTGATCGTGGCTGTCAAGACGGACCCGAACGCCGGGCATGCAGGCGTCAGCTTGCTGATCGTTGAGGCAGGCACGCCAGGCTTTCAGAAGGGGCGTTTGCTGAAAAAGATCGGCATGAAGTCCCAGGACACCGCCGAGCTCTACTTCGAAGATTGTCGAGTTCCTGCCCGTAACCTCCTCGGAGAGGAAGGTAAGGGCTTTTACTATCTGATGCAGAAGCTCCAACAGGAACGCCTGGTCGTTGGCATCAAGTGTCAATCAGGGGCTGAGGCAGCCTTCGATTACACTTTGGCGTATTGCCGCGAGCGCAAGGCGTTTGGCAGGCCTATCGGCAGCTTTCAGAACAGTCAGTTCAAGCTCGCAGAGATGGCGACCGAATTGGAGATCGGGCGACACTTTCTGGATCGCTTGGTGACGGACCACGTTGCTGGCAAGAACGTACTGAAGGAGACCTGCATGTCCAAGTGGTGGCACTCCGACATGCTGAAGCGTCTCACGGACGAGTGCTTGCAGCTCCACGGTGGCTACGGCTACATGGAGGAGTACGAGATCTCGCAGGCTTTCCTCGATGCGCGCGTGCAGACGATCTTTGCTGGCACCAACGAGATCATGAAGGTGGTCATCGCGAAGCAACTCGGACTGTAGCGCTCACACCCCTGAGTCCGTTTTTCCCGCTGCCCCGCTTCTGGAGAGCTGTGATGTACGAACAAATTCGCTACGAAGTTGAGAGCGCTGTGGCCACTGTGACGCTGAGTCGGCCCGAGCGCCTCAACGCGTGGACACCGCAGATGGGCAGGGAACTCGCGAGCGCGTTGGGTGCCGCCGAACGCGACCCCGAAGTTGTCGCGATCATCCTGACGGGCGAAGGTCGTGGCTTTTGCTCTGGTGCCGATCTCTCCACTCTGGATGCGATCTCGAACGGCAAGGCCAGCACGCGCGAGCACGCAGAAATCCAAGAAGAACGCCCGGGAGACCCGACGATGGGCCCCTCGTTTCGCGGTCCTTTCAGCTATCCGATGTCGATCCTCAAGCCTATCATCGGTGCCATCAACGGACCGTGCTTCGGTCTGGGGCTGCCCATTGCACTGTCCTGTGACGTTCGCATCGCTTCTGACCGGGCAACCTTCTCCACAGCATTTTCTAGGCGCGGCTTGGTTGCGGAGTGGGGAACGAGTTGGATGCTGCCCCGCCTCATCGGCGTCGCCCACGCTTCTGACTTATTGCTTTCTGGCCGAACGATAGGTGCGGAGGAGGCTCAGCACATGGGGCTTGTGAATAGAGTCGTCGCCCACGAGCGTCTCGAGCAGGTGGTTCGTGAGTACGCACAAGACATCGCGGCCAACTGCTCGCCAGAATCCCTTTCGGTCATCAAACGAGACGTACTCCAACATTTGACCAGCTCGCTGCAGCAGGCCGAGCAGGATGCGTTTCGGCACATGACGGAAAGCTTCGCACGGCCCGACTTTCGTGAGGGGCTGACAAGCTTCGCCGAGAAGCGACCGCCAAAATTTCGTCGCCTAGGTGGCGCGCCCAAGTGAGGGGACGATGAGCAGTACCGACATCTTTCGCCTCGACGGTAAATGCGTTCTTGTAACGGGCGCTTCTGCTGGTCTGGGCGCGCACTTTGCCGAGGTCTTTGGGCGGGCCGGGGCGGACGTGATCGTCGGCGGGCGTCGCGCAGAGCTGCTGGAGGTCACCGCGCGCAAGGTGCGGGAGACTGGCGCCAAGGCGCATTGCGTCGTGCTCGATGTTGTGAACGCTGAGAGCATTCGTGCAGCGTTCGACGCGGTGCCGCTGCCCGATGTGATCATCAATAACGCTGGCATTCACGTTCCAGGCTCCACGCTCGACCTGACCGAAGAGGACTGGGCTCGGGTGATGGACACCAACGTCAAAGGTGCTTGGCTCGTGTCCCGCGAGGGAATCCGGCGCTGGGTGGCCGAAGGGCGCGGCGGGAACATCATCAACGTTGCGTCGGTGCTCGGCTTGCGCGTGCAGAGCCAATTTGCGGCCTACGCCGCATCCAAGGCGGCCGTGATCCAGTTGACCTGTTCGCTCTCTCTGGACTATGCGCGCCATGGCATTCGCGCCAATGCCCTGTGCCCGGGCTACTTCGCTACAGACCTGAACCGCGAATGGTTGGCGTCTGATAGCGGCGAGCGGATGCGCATGCGGATCCCCAGTCGCCGCGTCGGGGAGCTTCACGAACTCGATGGTCCAATCTTACTGCTCGCGTCCGATGCATCTAGTTACATGAGCGGCGCGACGATCGTCGTCGATGGCGCACACATGCGAAGCAGCCTCTGATCGGAGTACTCGACATGGACTTCACTCTCCCGCCTTACATCGAAGAATATCGGCTGCGCATCAGGGCGTTCGTGGAGCAGCACGTCCTACCACTCGAAGTCGATCCGGCCACGATTTGGGAGCACGAGAACGTAGCTGAGAGCGCCGTCGCGAAGATTCGTCAGTTGGCTAAGGCCGAGAAATTGTGGGCGCTGCAGATGCCACGCTCCCGCGGCGGGGCCGAGCTGGGCGCTGTCGGTATGGCCGTCTGCTACGAGGAAGCAGCGCGCTCGCCCTTCGGCCCTGTGATGTTCAACGCGGCTCCGCCGGACGACGGCAACATGATGCTGCTCGACAAGGTGCTCGCGACCGACGCGCTCAAGGACAAGTGGCTACAGCCGATCATCGATGGTCGCGTGCGCTCGGCATTTGCGATGAGTGAGCCTGACGGCGGTTGCGGCTCGGACCCTTCGCTTACCTACACGCGCGCGGTAAAGCACGGCGACATGTGGCGGATTTACGGGCGAAAGTGGTTCATTACGGGCGCGGAGGGAGCCTCCCACTTCATCCTGATCGCAAAGACGAGCGATGACCCACGCCGAGGCCTCACCGCGTTCCTTTTCCATGCGAATCAGCCCGGCTGGCGCATCGTGCGGCGCATACCCATCATGGGCCCAGAGGAACACGGTGGCCATTGTGAGCTCGAGTTCGACGGACTCGAGATCTCTGATGAGAACCGCTTGCTCAACGTGGGCGACGGTCTCCGCGTCACACAGATCCGTCTCGGCCCTGCGCGCCTCACCCATTGCATGCGCTGGTTGGGTCTGGCCAAACGTTGCTTGGAGATTGCGGGTAACCACGTCGAGAACCGAATGAGCTTTGGTCGCACGCTTTCGCAGCACGAGGGCGTACAGTGGATGATGGGGCAGGTGGCCAAGGAGATTCAGGTCGGACGTCTCTTGACGATGAACGCAGCCTGGAAGCTCGATCAGGGCGAACACGCCAAAACCGAGATCTCCATCGCCAAGATCCACGTGGCCGACACGCTGCACACTGCGGCGGACACCGCGCTTCAGTTGTTGGGTGCAAAGGGGTACTCGAAGGACACTCTGATCGATTGGATCTACCGCTATGCGCGTCAAGCGCGCCTCGTGGACGGGGCCAGCGAAGTCCATAAAATGGTGCTTTCGCAAGCCTACCTAGCAAATCGAGCCGACTTTTTTCGCTGGCCGACCACAGCTCCCATCGGGAAAGGGTAGGACGCATGGACCCCGAGCGCCTGGCTAGCTTCATCGCGGCGAAGACCGATTCTTCAGTTGTGCAGGTTAGCAACGTGCACAAATTGTCCGGCGGTGCGATCCAGGAGAACTGGGCGGCGGATCTCGCGATCACGTCGGGTTCTGCTGCGCGCTCGATTCCCGTGGTCGTGCGCTGCGATGCCGCGAGCGGCGTCTCCGATTCGCGCTCACGGGCCGAAGAGTTTGCTCTCCTCTCGGCGGCTTTTGTGCTCGACATTGCTGTTCCTGAACCGCTGTGGCTGGGTGACCCAGCCGTGTTTGGGCGAGACTTCTTTGTCATGCGTCGCGTGCACGGCGTGGCAGCGGGACATCGGCTGGTGCGCGATATGAGCCTCGGGGGAAATAGAGCTCAGCTAACCCAGCGTCTCGGCGAGGAGATAGCGAAGATCCAGCGCCTCAAGCCTGCGTCTGAACTCGCCTTTTTGCAGCGTCCGGACGGCCACCCCGCTCTCCATTTTGTCAGAAAATCTCGAGCCTTCCTCGACGACTATCACACGGCGTACCCGGCACTCGAGTGGGGGCTGCGTTGGCTCGAACACAATGTCCCCGATCGCGAGAGCTTTCGCGACGAACAAGTGGTGTTCGCGCATCGCGACTTTCGCACGGGCAACTTGATGGTGGATGAGCATGGGCTCGTCGCAGTACTCGATTGGGAGTTTGCGGCCTGGTCGCACCCGCTTGAAGATTTAGGTTGGCTCTGCGCCCATTGTTGGCGCTTTGGGCAACGCGCGGAGGAGCGCGCGGCTGGTGGACTCGGATCGCGCGTAGACCTGTTGAGTGGCTACAACCGTATTTCCGGCCGCTCTGTGGAGCCCTCACAACTCTATTACTGGGAAGTGTTGGCAGAGGTGCGCTGGGCGCTGATCGCCATTGCCCAGGCTGAGCGGCACCTGTCGGGTCGCGAACCTTCGCTTGAACTCGCGCTGACAAGTCATATCGTCCCCCAACTCGAGCTCCAGGTGCTCCGCATGACGGGGATCGACCTCGCAAAACCGCGCACGACTAGAGCGGCCCATGCGTGATCGCCCCGAAGGCCTTGCGCTCCTGCAGCTCGCGGCGGAAAATCTGCGCGAGCAGATCCTACCGGTTCTTGCTGAGGACAAGAAGTACGTGGCTCTGATGATTCTCCGGGCTATGTCGATCGCCGAACGCCAGCTCAGGCTCGACGAAGTTTCGCTCGAAGGCGAACGCGAGCGGCTCGAAGGGCTGCTGGACCAGACGCGGCCGGGCGGAGGCTTGCGCGCCCACGTCGGCGCGCTCGAGCGCGAGCTTGCACAGCAGGTACGTAAAGGCGCGCATGACGATCGTGACACCGTCAGGCGTCTGCTCTGGGACCTTACTGTTCAGCGGGTACGCGAGAGTGCACCCCGCTACCTCGAGTCCGAAGGCATCGAATGAGGAGCAAGGAAACATGGGACCGCTTCATGGTTTGAAAGTCGTTGAGATCGTCGGCATCGGCCCCGGACCTTTCGCGGCCATGCTTCTGGCAGACTTGGGCGCCGAGGTGATTCGCGTCGATCGCGCGGACCGTGTCGGAAAAGATAAGGGCACCTTCCAGTTCGATTTCCTCGCGCGAGGGCGAAGGAGCATCGGCGTGGATCTCAAGCATCCGCAGGGTGTAGAGACTGTGTTGCGACTGCTCGAACGCAGCGATGCACTCATCGAGGGCTTTCGTCCTGGCGTCATGGAGCGTCTCGGTCTCGGGCCCGATGTCTGTCTGGCTCGGAACGCTCGTCTGGTGTACGGCAGGATGACAGGTTGGGGACAGGCGGGGCCCCTCGCCGAGCGTGCCGGCCACGACATCGACTACATTGCCCTCACAGGAGCGCTGCACGCTATCGGCCGCGCGGGTGAAGCCCCTGTGCCTCCCCTGAATCTCGTGGGTGATTTCGGCGGGGGTGGGCTGCTACTCGCCTTCGGCATGGTGTGCGCGATCCGCCAAGCCAGCATCAGCGGGGCGGGCCAGGTGGTCGACGCGGCGATGGTCGACGGCTCGGCTCTGCTCATGACGATGGCCCACAGCATGCAAGCCATGGGATTCGATCGCGACGAACGCGGCGTCAACCTGCTCGACACGGGCGCGCCTTTTTACGAGACGTACGCAACGGCAGACGGCAAGTACGTAGCGGTGGGGGCGATCGAGCCCCAGTTCTACGCGCAGCTGATAGCGGGACTCGAGCTCAATCCTGTCACGCTTCCGGCGCAGATGGACCGAGGCAAATGGCCCGAAATGAAGGCTCTGTTTGCCGAAATTTTTAGGCAAAAGACGCGCGCCGAGTGGTGCGCCATCTTTGAGGGCAAAGACGCTTGTGTCGCGCCCGTTCTGAGCACTGCCGAAGCGAAGGAAGAACCGCACCTGCGTGC
>CAZEWA010000014.1:0-4713 GCA_964515685.1 uncultured Polyangiales bacterium
TCGCCGAGCTCTTCCTTGATGGCCTTGAGCTGTTGACGCAGCACGTATTCGCGCTGGTTCTTGCCCATCTCTTCTTTGATCTGCGAGTTGATGCGCTCGCGCATCTTGAGGATCTCGAGCTGCCGCGTCAGGAGGCGCAAGACCTTGCGGATGCGCTCTTTGACGTCGAGCGTTTCGAGCAAGCTCGCCTTCTCGTCGACGGGCGTGTCGAGATTGGCGGCAACGAGGTCTGCAAGCTGGCCTGGCTCCTGGATGGAGTCGATGAGGGACCCCGCCTCGCGCGGCAACTCCGGCATGAGCTGAATCACCTGCTTGGCGATGTCTCTCAAGCTCATGGAGAGTGCCTCGGCCTCTACGTCGTCGACCTTGGGTTCGTCGAGACGCGAGACACGCGATTTCAGGTAAGGCGCCGAAGAGGTGACGTGCTCCATGCGCACGCGCACCAGACCTTGCAGGATCAGGCTGTAGTTGCCTGAGCTGTGTTTGAGCGCCTTGAGCACCCGAGCGGCTACGCCGACGGGATACAGCTCATCTTGTCCTGGATCATCCGTGGACGGATCTCGCTGGGCAAAGATCACGATGATGGGTTGGCTTTGGTTTTCAATGTCTTCGACCAAAGCAACCGACTTCTCGCGACCCACATCGAAGGGGGCCACGGCGCCGGGAAACAGCACTGCGTTGCGAATCGGCAGAAGGGGGATCTCCTCGGTGAGGTCCATCTCCTGCTCATCGAAATCGGGTGCGAACTTTTCGTCTGCGTCGGTCATGTTGTCCCGCTCAAAGTCCGCCACGCAGAATGCGAGCGGTTATTGGTTAACTGTAGCGCCATTCGCCCGTGCGCCCCCAAGTAAAAGGGCAACATAACCATCGGATCAAGGGGGTCAAGACTGCGTGCATGTACGACATGGCCGAGCATCGGCGTCAGGGCGAAGGGTGTTGCGTTGACCGCCCCTGGTGAGCCGCCTAATGTCGGCAGCCGACGGGACGGGAGCGGAGCAAAATGACCCAAGACGGAGTGGGTAGAGCATCTCGGGGCATTGTGAAAAATCCGAGCGGTCAGCATGAGGGAGGCCGGATCATCGCCGTGACGGGTGCACGCTCATTTTTGGGGCGGAACCTGCTCGGTTTGCTCGACGAAGACGATCGGGTGCGGCGGTTGGTCGTTATCGACGAGCAGGTGCCGGCGAGTGCGGGGACGAAGACTCGCTCCTACATTGTCGATCGCACGCAGCCGAACGCGTCGGCGCGTATCGCGGAGATCCTCGCGGCCGAATCGGTTGATACCTTCGTGCATTTGGGCGGCCTGGAGAGCCCGAGCCGCAACACTGCATGGGCCCACGAACTCGAGAGTGTCGGTACGCTGCACGTGCTGAACGCATGTCGGGAGCGTCCGGTGAGCAAGTTCGTTTTGGGCTCGTCGAGTCACCTGTATGGCCCGCGCTTCGATAACCCGAACTTTTTGTCGGAGTCCCATCCGCTACGCGGGCTCGGCGACTGTCCGTTTCTAGGGGACAAGATCGACGTCGAAGACCAGGTCGCAGTGTTCGCGCGCGATCAGAAAGATACGTGCACCACGGTGTTGCGTTTTGCCCCGCTGCTGGGGCCCACCGTGGAGACGTTCATCACGCGTTGGCTCGCCCGTCCGTACGTGCCTACCTTGCTCGGATTCGATCCCTTGCTGCAGGTCGTGCATGAGGTCGACGCGCTCGCGGCGTTGAAGCTGGCGCTCGATCGCAACATTGCCGGGGTGTTCAACATCGCGGCGGAGGGGGTCCTGCCCGCTTCCACCATGATCAAGCTGCTCGGCCGGCGCAATCTGCCCGTACCCCACGGTCTCGGAGCAAGGTTGGCTTCTTTGCTCTGGCTTTCCGGGCTCTCGGAAGTACCCGCGCCGATGCTGCAATTCTTGCGGCATTTGTGCGTGGCCGATGGACAGAAAGCTCGCGCAGAGCTCGGTTTTTCCCCAGGTTACACCACGCGTGAAGCGGTTTCCGAGTTTGGCGCTACCCTGCGTCTGCGCGAAGCTCGTTTGCTTACTGAGGCCTACGCATGAGCGCCCCTGATCGTCCGAAACGCCCCTCAGCGCGGCCTCCGCGTCGCGCTACGCTCCCACCGCCTCCGGATTTTCCGGTCGAAGTTCAGGCTGCGCCCGAAGTTCAGGTTGCGCCCGAAGTTCAGGCTGCGCCGCTGGAATCCGGCAAGAAAAGACCGGCTGCACGCCCGTCGCCGCAGACGAAGCCTACCGAGCAAGTGGAGAAGCCGAGTCGCGCGCGGGTTTCGGCACGCCGTGCGTCGCAAGCCCCTTCTGCCCCCGAACAGGAGCGGAAGGGCAGGCGTTCGATGCCAAGCGCTCCCAAGGAATCCGCCCGCGCTGTTGCGCCGAGCCAGGAACCCCCTGTGCTGAGCGAAGAAAACCCTGCGCTGAGCGACGACGACGACGATATCTGGCGTGACAGCGCTCCCGTGCTCGACCTTGCGCAACCTTCGCGGGCTGTCCTGGTCGACACGAACGAGCTTGCGCGCGAGCAGCGTGTGGCGCTCAAGCCGGCCTCGCGACTCGCGCGCGGTGCAAGCGCGGAGGAGCCCGCTTCCGAGGCAGCGCTGATCGGGAGCGCGCAGTCCCTGCTTTCAACGGACTATTACTTCCGCCAGTACGGCGCCCATGGCATGCGCAGTCTCAGCGCGGAGGTCGACGAATTCGGCCTCGATCCGCATGTTGAGGAGCGCGCTCGTCCCTCCTTGGAGCTGCTCTGCAAGCGTTACTTCCGGGTGACAGTGGACGGCGCTCAGCACCTGCCCGCAGCCGGACGCGCGCTGATGGTCGCCAATCGTGCCGGAACGCTGCCATGGGATGGCTTGGTGTTGCGCACGGCCTTGCGCTTACAACGCCCTGAGCTGCCGCCCGTGCGCTGGCTTTCCGAGGATTCGGTGTTTCATTACCCGTTTCTCGGCGTGTTCATGAATCGTCTGGGGGCGGTGCGCGCTTGCCAGGAAAACGCCGAGCGCTTGCTGTCGCAAGACAAGTTGGTCGCGGCGTTTCCGGAGGGGGCGCAAGGGTCGCGCAAGCTGTTCAAGGATCGCTATCAGCTGCAGAGGTTCGGCCGGGGTGGCTACATCAAGCTTGCGCTCAAGCTGGCGGCGCCCATTTTGCCGACGGCGATCATAGGAGCCGAAGAGACGAACCCCGTTCTGGCCCGTTCGCGGATTCTCGGGCGCGTGGTGGGCACGGAGTCTTTTCCCTTTACGCCGACTTTCCCGTGGCTTGGACCTCTCGGCTTGCTGCCTGCACCGGTGAAATGGCGAATCGTGGTGGGCGAGCCCATCGACCTTTCGAGCTACGGCCCGGATGCTGCGGACGATGCGCTGCTCGTGCATCGCCTGAACGAGCAAGTTCGAGGTATTCTGCAGGATCTCCTCAAGCAGGGAACAGCTTCGCGGCGCTCCACCCTATTCGGGTGAAGCGCTCGAATGCCGCGCCTGCCGGGCGTGAACCGCGCCTTTAGCGGCTACGCTTGCGAAATCGGCCTGTGCTAACCACAGACCCGATTGCGGCCACCACGCTTGGCTTCGTAGAGCTTTTCGTCGGCTAGGCTGACGATCGCCTCCGCGTTCTCGTGATGGGCTTCGTAGGCCGAAACGCCGAGGCTCACGGTGACCGGAATCTCGATGCCGTTGTAGATGAACTGCTCGGCTGCGACGATTGTCCGCAGTTTTTCGGCCAGAGCGACGCCCCCAGCTTGCCCGGCTTCGGGCAGGATGACAGCGAACTCCTCACCGCCGACGCGCGCGACGATGTCGTTCGTGCGCACGCGCTTCTTGAGCAAGGGTCCCAGGGAGCGCAACACCTCGTCACCGGCAAGGTGGCCGTAGGTATCGTTAATCTTCTTGAAGTGGTCGATATCGAACAGAACGAGCGCGAACGGATTGCCGTAGCGCTTGCTGCGTGCGAACTCGCGCTCGATGGACTCCTGGAAGTGTCGCTTGTTGTGCACTTGGGTGAGCCCATCAATGGTCATCAGGCGGTAGATTTCCTCGTGGTACTGGGCTTCTACGTTGCCACCACGCAGGAACTTGAGCATGGCGCGCCCGATGCGAATCTGATCGCCGTCTTTGAGAGCTCGCTCATCCACGCGGGCTTCGTTGACGAAGGTGCCGTTGGTGGAACCGAGATCGCGCAGCACCCAGCCAAGGGCGGTTCGGGTGACGAGCGCGTGGTTACGGGACACGTTGTCCATGTCCAGCTGGATGTCAGATGTGGCAGTACGACCGATAAGTACGTCCGCTTCTTCGAGCTGGACGCGCTTGCCAATCTCATTTCCGATAATCACCACCAAACAAGCTTCCTTCCCACCCAGCAAGCGCTGGTGTTCCGGGGCGATGATGGTGACAACAGTGTTTTCGGGCGACAGTCGACCAGAGTCTTTCGACACACCCCAAGTGTATCCCGGTCACGGGAGGCGCCGGAAGTTCCAGAAGTCGTTGTCGGCCTGAAAACTGAAAAAAGATCAGTTCGAATCAAACTCGATATCGACTTGGGCGGGTTTCCTCGTGCTTTAGGACTTCCGCTCGCTGCGCTTCGTAGCCGGGACGTCCCAAGAGTCCGAACGCCAGGCGCTTTCCTTCTTCGACGCCGGGCTGATCGAAGGCATCGATATCGAGCAGCTCGCCCGCAAACGCCGTGGCGGCCTCGAACAGGAAGAACAGGCCCCCTAG
>CAZEWA010000014.1:4813-47835 GCA_964515685.1 uncultured Polyangiales bacterium
GCAGCTCGCCCGCAAACGCCGTGGCGGCCTCGAACAGGAAGAACAGGCCCCCTAGCTGGGTGGCATCGAGACGCGGCAGGTGCACGTTGATGCTGGGGCGACCATTGCGTGCGAGGGCGAGCGCCGTGCCCCTCCGCTCCGCGTCGAGCAACTCTGCCAGGCCATGGCCGCCCAGGTAGGCATTGTCCCCACTGCTGGCCGGGATGAGGAGCTCGGTGGTCGGCTCATCGACAGAGATGAACGTCACGAGCTTGTCGGAGGGACCCTCGATGAAGAGCTGGACTTGGGCGTGTTGGTCGGTGGCTCCCACGGCGGGAAGAGGGGTGGGGCCGGTCTCGACCACGCGACCTTGCCTGTCGATGCGTTTGCCGAGACTCTCGGCCCAAAGCTGCACAAACCACGAGGAAATGGCGCGCAGGGCGTCCGAGTAGGGCATGAGCACGTGAATATTGCGCGAAAAAAGCCGCATGTGCTGCACGTGGATGGCTGCGACGATCCCCGCGGGATTCTCGAGCAGCGAGGGGTTCTCGCAGCGTTTCGCCATGTCCTTGGCGCCCCGCAACAGATCGCGTGCATCGATCCCGGCGAGAAACAGTGGCAGCAAACCCGCCGGAGTGAGCACAGAGAAGCGCCCCCCCACGTTGCTCGGGATGGCGAGCGTCTCGAGGCCGAGTTCTGTTGCGTGCGCGCGCAATGTGCCGCTCTTGGGGTCGGTGATGGCGATCACATGCTGCGGCAGGGCCTGCTTGCCGAGGCGGTCGACTAGCCACTGCTCTGCGCACAGCATCTGGGCCGCAGTCTCGACTGTTCCGCCTGATTTCGACACGACGACGACCAGGGTCTTGCTGGGGTCGAGCTTCTCGAGCAGCGCCTTGAACAGCCAGGGATCGCTATTGTCTGGGAAATGGATGCGCCGGCCCTGGCCGAGTGCGGTCCCTGACAGGGGAGGGGAGAGCGCTTGTAGCGCCGCGCGTGCGCCGAGGGAGGAGCCTCCGATGCCCAGCACGAGGACGTCTTCCACGTTTGAGCCAAGCTTGGCTGCCAAGCGCTGGCTCGCATCGGCCGGGCCCAGGTCGTCGGGCAGACGCCAGAAACCCAGCGTTTCTGCGTCTACTGCACGCATCACCCGGTTTAGGCCGGCGGCGAAGGCAGTCTGCTCGGAAGCCAGCACATCAGCCTTCAGTCCATTGCCTACACCGACGCCTTCGGACATAGCGAGGGCGTAGTCGATGCGAATGCGGTCCGTGTTCACGGGTTCTCCCTTGTTCCGGAAATCGGTGGTTGGTTCACGCTAGCATGTAGGTCTAACTCGCACCGTTTTTGACGGCGGGAGCCTCGGCCAGCTAGCGTAGACAGATGGGCCTGAGGTCTAAGATTGCGTGGGGTGGCCTGATCGCGGCCCTGTCGTCGTTCGGTTTCGTAGGCAGCACCCGCCTAGTTGGGGCGGCGCCTTCCGACATCAAAAAGAGTTCGCCCGCTCGGGCCAAGGTGCCTCCCACACGCGATAGCTTACTCAAGGGATTTAATCCGCACGAGCGCAGTCTCGACGGAAAACAATACACGAGTCCGCTCGCTCATGGGCATCGAGCTGTGATGACGCTCGACCCTGCGCTCAATACCTTCGTTGAAAACCTACTGCGACGCTATCAGGTGCCGGAGGCGGGCTTCGTCGCGCTCGATCCGAAGACGGGGCGTGTACTTTCGTACGTGAGTCACGCGGAAGACGCTGCGGATACACGCGACCATGTGCTCGATCCTTCCGCGCCGGCAGCGTCCGTGTTCAAGGTCGTCACTGGCGCCGCGCTGCTTGAAAACGGGCTCAAGCCGGAAACCACGACTTGCTATCACGGTGGCCTGAGCAAGCTCACCATGGCGGAGCTCACCGATAACCCAAAGTTGGACACGGCTTGCATCTCGCTGTCTGGCGCGCTTGGGTTCTCCGTAAATTCCGTATTTGGGAAGCTCTCGCTCAAGCACCTCAGTCCCAGTATCTTAGAGCGTTATGCCAGCGCATTCGGGTTCAACGAGAGCTTGCCATTTGACCGCAAGACCGAGGTGAGCCTGGGCAAGATCCCGGTCGACAAGGTCGAGTTCGCGCGCACGGCGGCCGGGTTCTGGAACGTACACATGTCGCCGCTGCACGCGGGACTCATCGCCGCCACGGTGGCGAACCAGGGACGCATGATGCGCCCGCAGATCATCGACCGGATTCTCGATGCCGGGGGCGAGACCGTTTCCACATTCGAGCCGGCACTCCATCGCAGCGTCATCGAACGCAGGACCGCCGAGCGCTTGGGACGCATGATGCGGACCACGGTGACCCAGGGGACCGCACACAAGGTTTTCTTCGATCCGAAGGGACTGCCGTTCTTGCCGGGCATCGACGTCGCCGGCAAAACGGGCACGCTGAGCAAAGAGCGTCCCTACAAGGGCTACACCTGGTGGATAGGCTTTGCTCCCGCCAACGCGCCGAAAATTGCTGTCGCGGCACTGATCGTCAACTCGCCCAAGTGGCGCATCAAGGCGAACTACCTTGGGCGCGAGGCCATGCGTTACTACTTGGTTGAGGCCCCGAAGAAGCAGACGGCGCAGGTAGCGAGTCGCTAGCTTGGTCGCCGCTTCGGGAACGCAGGATTACAGGGCTGCGCGCGCGGTTTCTACGCTGATGAAGCCGCTGCGTACGAGCTCCTTTAGGTGCATCTCGAACGTTTGCATACCGTAGGGGTGCGCGCCGCGCTCCATCACGTCTTTGAGCGGCATATTGCCCTCGGGCTTGCGGATCGTTTCACGCGCCGTAGGCGTGTTGACGAGGACCTCCACGGCCGCGCACATGCCGCCATCGACACGTGGCACCAGGCGTTGCGCGACGATCCCGCGCAGTACATCTCCTAAACGTTCGCGAATCTCCTGCGGTTCCTGGTGCCCGCACAGGGACAAGATGCGGCCCACCGTACGTGCGACGTCGGGGGTGTGCAGGGTGGACAGTACGAGATGGCCTGTCTCGGCGGCTTTCAGGGCGATTTCCATGGTCTCTTCGTCGCGAATTTCGCCGACCAAGATGACGTCGGGGTCCTGTCGCAACGCCGATTTGAGCGCGCTGGCGAAGGACTCCGTATCGATCCCCACTTCGCGCTGCGAGATCGAAGACAACGCGTCGGTGTGGATAAATTCGATGGGGTCTTCGATGGTGACGACGTGCAGTCTCCGCGCGCGGTTCATCTCACCTATCATCGAGGCCAGCGTAGAAGATTTGCCGTTGCCCGCCGCTCCCACGACCAAAACCAAACCACGCTCTAGCTCCGCAAAACCGCGCACTGCCTGAGGGCATCCGAGCTGATCGAACGTGGGGATGGTGTTGGGGATCGAGCGCATCGAGAGCGCGATGGATTGGCGTTGCCGAAACACGTTCACGCGATAGCGGCCGATGCCCGGCACCGCGTACGAGCAGTCGTATTCTCGCAAATCGGCTATCGACCCGGAAAATCGTGTCTGTGCGAGCACAAACTCGGCGAGACGCTGGGTCTGTGCAGGTTTGAGCTTATCGGCCTGCATGTAGTGCAAGTCGCCGCCTACGCGGAAGGCAGGTGGCTGCCCGACTTTCAGCAGGACATCGCTAGCTCGGTGTTGGGCGCCTTTGGCGAGGAGTGCGTGGAACGTCTGTTCGTCCATTGGGACTGATCTTATCAGTTCACTTCTCTTTGTTGCTCACCACGATGGTGCGTATCTGTTCGTTGCGCTCGAACTGGTCCTGGTAGTTTCGCGCTTCCTTGCGACCGAGGAACGGGCCAACGCGAACGCGGTAGAAGCGGCCGCGGTCTGGAACGTCTGCCTGCAACACAAAGGCGCGATGGCCCCGGGCGCGGAGGTTACTGGCGAAGGTCTCGGCTTCGGTGCGGTCTTCGTACGACACCACCTGCAGGGTGTACGAACCCTCGTGGCCTACTTCGGCGTTTTCGGCATGGTTGCGCGGCAAGGCCTCGGCCACCATCGGATCGTGCTTGGCCACCCGGGCCAGGCGCGCGCTGTCGGACACCGCAAAATTGGCTGCCGGTACGTCACTCACGCTCGGGATAGGCCTATCGTCGTAGGCCCGCGAACCTGTGCTGCCACGGGCGAGTCGAGCGTGCTCTGCTTCGGCGGCGCGAACGGTGGCCTCCAGGATGGCTTCCTCGCGATCGAGCAGCGTGGCGGGAAAGGAGAGGGACTCGGGCTTGACCGTGTGCGGTGAAGGCGTGGCCACGTTGGCTTCGGCCTGGGTGCTTGCGCCGGACAGCGCGAGTTGAGCGAGCAGGTCGGGTTCGGGGTGCATCGCGGACTGCGGATCTGCGCCCTGAACCATCAGCCCCATGGCCAGGGCGGCGGTGACGGAGAGCACGGATGCCAGGGCGACCAGGCCGAGCTTTCGGCCAGTGGCTGGCTCACCGCGTTCGCGCAGTTGGTCGAGATCGCGCATCGCGGTGTCCATGCTAGCTGGTTTTCTCGACGAGTTCCCGCTCGACATCGATGCGGTGAAGAGCCACGTGTGCTCGTTCTAGTGAGACGCTAGATGCGCACAGAAAAAACGTCAAAAAATCGCGAAAAACCAGGGCGTTTGTTCAGCTTCTAAACGCGCTATTCAGTGAGCGCCGGTACCACAATCTGTCTACGCTCCCCGGTTTCGCCATCGAACTCTTGCCAGATGTTCAGAGTGTCCCCGGCGAGGCCTTCGATCTCGGCCGCGAAGTAACCTTCCGTATCTGCGCGTGTGATGACACCAGACTCTGTGCGCTCATTGAACACGGAGACGTACGCGAGCGACCGGACTTGGCCTTCGACCACGACCAGCCCTTGCATGCTGGAAGAGATGCTCGCCACGGGTGGGGGCAAGGGCAGCGTAGGGGTCGCACCGCAGCCGCCGTCTCCTAGCAAAAGGGGCAGCAGCAATAGGAGCGCAGGGGCGACTGGCAGGCTCCGGAGGCGCATGGCCCAAGCCTATCACAGGCCGTTTGTGCCTGGGTGAAGGCATTGAATCGGGTCACAGGCCGCCCTGGGCTTGAGCCATTTCCAGGGCCTTGGGGCAGCGGCTAAATGGCGGGTACCTCACGGATGCTTTAGGCCCCTAAACATGATACCTTGCGCCGTCAATCAAGGGGTCGCGCGCGTACGCGCTCGCGTGTGCGCGATCTGAAGACAGCGGCCCTTGAAATAGCGAAGAGGCACCAGAGCATGGCGGATTCCCAGAAAGTCGCGGTCGCAATCGAAGACGAGCTGCGTACTTCGTATCTCGACTACGCGATGAGCGTCATCATCGGGCGCGCGATTCCTGACGTGCGAGATGGACTCAAGCCCGTGCATCGCCGGGTCCTGTACTCGATGCAGGAGCAAAAGGTTGTCTACAACCAGTCGTACAAGAAGTCCGCGCGTATCGTCGGTGACGTCTTGGGTAAGTATCATCCCCACGGCGACCAATCCGTGTACGACGCCCTGGTGCGCATGGCCCAGGACTTCTCCATGCGGTACCCGCTGGTCGATGGTCAGGGCAACTTCGGTTCAGTAGATGGCGATCCGCCCGCTGCCATGCGTTACACCGAGGTGCGCATGGACCGTCTGGCGAGCGACTTGCTCGCGGACATCGACAAGGAAACCGTCGATTTCGGGCCAAACTTCGACGACAGCGAGCGCGAGCCCTTGGTGCTGCCAGCGCGCTTTCCGAACCTGCTCGTCAATGGTTCGGGCGGTATCGCCGTGGGTATGGCGACCAACGTGCCGCCACACAACCTGCGCGAGGTCGTCGACGCAACCTTGAGGCTCATCGATAACCCGCTGCTCACGCCCGCCGAGCTGATGCTCGATGAAGCGGAGGGCGGGCGTCTCGGCGTCAAGGGGCCGGATTTTCCCACGGCAGGCTTCATTTACGGCACTTCGGGCATTCGCCAGGCCATCGAGACAGGGCGCGGGCGTATCGTCATGCGCGCTCGCGCCGTGATCGAACCGCAGCCCGCCAAGAGCGAGCGGGAGCAGATCACCATCACCGAGATCCCGTTTCAGGTGAACAAGGCGGAGCTGCTCAAGAAGATCGTGGAGCTCGTCAAAGAGAAGCGCGTCGAGGGTATCAGCGACCTGCGCGACGAGAGCGACCGCGACGGCATGCGCATCGTCATCGAGCTGAAGCGCGATGCGGTGGGACAGATTGTCCTCAACAAGCTCTATCAAATGACTGCGCTGCAGAGCACGTTCGGCGTGATTCAGCTCGCCATCGTGAGCGGGCGTCCGCAGGTGCTCAACCTCAAGGAGATGCTCGAGCACTTCATCGCGCATCGCCGTGAGGTGGTCACGCGCCGTACACGCTTTGAGTTGCGCGAAGCGGAATCTGCGAGGGAGCTGGTCGAAGGCCTCGGTATGGCCATCACCGAGACCGACCTCGTGATCAAGACCATTCGCCAGTCGCCCGACACCGACACAGCGCGCGCAGCTCTCATGCAGCTTCCGCTGCGTGGACTCGAAGCGTTTGTGCGCCGTGCAGGGCGCCCGGAAGAAGAGATCGAAGCGGCCAAGGCGCGCGGCGAATACTTCCTGTCGGAGCGTCAGGCCAAGGCCATCCTCGAGATGCGCCTCGCACGTTTGACGGGCCTTGAAGGTGAGAAGCTTGCGAAGGAATACGGCACCTTGTCCGACACCATCGCGCGTCTTCGCGCCATCTTGGCGAGCGAGTCGCTGTTGATGCGGGTCATCAGCGGTGAGCTCACCGAGATACGCGACCGTTACGGTGATGCGCGCCGCACGGAGATCGTGCCTGCCGACGGCGACATCAGCATGGAAGATTTGGTGGCCGACGAAGAAGTCGTCGTCACCGTGAGCCATGCCGGATACATCAAGCGCGTTCCTGTGACCGAGTATCGTGAGCAGGGGCGTGGCGGGCGCGGCACGCGCGGCATGGAGACGCGCGAAGAGGACTTCGTCACGAAGTTGTTCGTGGCGCGGAATCACTCGCACATTCTGTTTTTCAGCGACCGCGGCAAGGTGTACCTCAAGAAGGTCTACGAGATCCCTGCGGGCACGCGTACGGCGCGCGGCCGAGCCATCGTGAACTTCGTGGGCATGGAGTCTGGCGAGGGCGTCGCGGCGGTGGTGCCGATTCGCGAGTTCGTGGAAGGCGCGGATCTCCTCACCTGCACCCGTAACGGTAAGGTCAAGCGCACCTCGCTCGATGCCTACTCGAACATCCGCTCGAGCGGCATCATCGGTGTGGCCATCGAAGACGGCGATGCCCTGCTCGCCGCGCGCATCGTCAAGAATGGTCAGCACGTCCTCATTGGTACGGCGCAGGGCATGTCGATTCGCTTCGAGGTCGATGAGGTCCGTCCCACGGGCCGTGACACCATGGGCGTGAAGGGCATCGAGCTGCGCGAGGGGGATCGCGTGGTGGGTGTCGACGTTATAGAGAGCGACGAGCAGCAAGTGCTCACGGTCAGCGTCAACGGCTACGGCAAGCGCACGGCGCTCTCCGAGTGGCGTGTCCAGGGACGTGGCGGTCTTGGCATCATCGCCATGGACATGAGCGAGCGTAACGGCGAGCTCGTGCGCCTATGCCTAGTGCGGCCCGACGACCAGCTGATGTGCGTGACGGACTCCGGCGTCGTCATTCGCACCAGGTGTTCGGAGATCCGTGAGGTGGGCCGCAATACCCAGGGGGTGCGCGTGATTCGCCTCGGCGAGAACGAGCGCGTGGTGGATGTGGAGCCGATCGCGAAGGATGCGGCAGAGGACGAAGAGGAAGCCCTAGTTGAGGGCGTTGAAGGAGCAGAGGTTCCTGCTTCGGACGGAGAGCCCGAGCCTCAGAGCTGACTCAGTCGTAGTGACCGTGTTAGGCTGCAAGCCCTATGGGAAGTCCCGTACTGGGGATCGATCTGGGGACCACCAACTCGGCCGTAGCCGTCGCCACGGATGGTAGAGTTCAGGTGCTCGCGGATGCCGACGGAAACAAGCTGTTTCCGTCGGTTGTTTCGTTTCATCCGAATGGCGATGTGCTCGCTGGCTACCCTGCGCGCGAGCGCCGCCTGGTAGATGCCGCGAACACCATCTATTCGGTAAAACGCCTGATTGGGCGGCCGTTTGAAAGCGAAGAGGTCAAGCGCGCCGTGGAGCGCAGCCCTTTCGCCTTTCAAGCAGGGCCGACAGGCGGCCCTCTGGTCCTTGCGCGCGGGGAAACCTACACGCTGCCCGAGATCAGTGCGTTTGTGGTACGCGGGGTGAGAGCGGTTGCGGAAGAGGCGCTGGGGAAGCCCTGTCGACGCGCCGTCATCACCGTGCCTGCTAACTTCAACGAGCTACAGCGCTCGGCGACCAAGGCTGCAGGCCGGGTTGCGGGGCTCGACGTGCTGCGCATCCTGAATGAGCCCACTGCAGCGGCGCTCGCTTATGGGTGCGGAGCGGGCAAGAGCCGCGAACGCATCGCGGTGTACGATCTCGGTGGCGGCACCTTCGATCTCACGATTCTCGAGCTCGCTGGCGATGTGTTTGAGGTCGTGGCCACGGGTGGAGACACGTTTCTAGGTGGCGATGACCTGGACGTAATTGTCGCCGACGAGATGGCGCGGGCATTCCTTGCACAGACTCGCTACGACGTGCGCAAAGATCCCCAGGCCTACGAGCGTTTGCGAGCGGCTGCGGAGTGGGCGAAGTGCAAGCTTTCGAATCTGGAGGATGTTGAGCTGACGGTGGAGGAGCTTGCCTACGGCGATGCCGGTACCTCGCTCGACATGAAGTATTCGCTGTCGCGTGCGCGTCTCGATGCGATAGCGGAGCGCTTGGTGGAGAGGACGTTCGGCGTCTGCGAGGAGGTGCTGAAGCTTGGAAATCTGCGCCCAAGTCAGCTCGATCAAGTGATCCTCGTGGGTGGCAGTACGCGTATGTCGCTCGTGCGCAATAGGGTGGCGCAGTTCTTCGGGCGCGCGCCGCTGTCACAGATTGATCCGGATTTGGTGGTGGCGCAGGGCGCGGCCATTCAGGGCGCTGCGCTCTCGGGCCAGCCGGAAGGGGAAGCGCCGAGCACGGGCACCCTGGCCATCGGCAGAATCGCCCTGAAAAAGGCGACAGCGCCGGCCGCTTCCGCGCAGCCGATGGCGACGCGTGAGGAGGTGGCGAAAGCGGGGCCAGCTTTTCAGCCGAAGCGGCCAAAACAAACGCTGCGCGCGGTCGGTCCGTCGAAACCACAGTCGGCCGTGCCGCCCGTCCGTGAAGTCGTTGCAAGTGCACCTGTAGTCGTTGATACGCCAAGTCGCGAACAGCACGCAGCACCGCCACCGGAAATCGTGGGCAGTGTGAGCGCCCCTGTGCCGCCTGCCGATGACCTCGCGCTGCCTGAGCTTTCCTTGCCGAGTCTAAGCGAGCCCGAGTTGCCGCTCGAGCTTGAAGAGATTGCGTTGCCGCAGGGGCGAGTGCCCATTTTGCTCGACGTCACGCCTCAGACTCTGCGCATCGAAACGGTAGCGGGTTTCACCGAAGTCATCATCGAACGCAACGCCGCTATCCCCGTGGAGCAGCGCAAGATGTTCACCACAAGCCAAGACTTCCAAGACAGCGTCCGCGCGCGTGTGTGTCAGGGGGAATCGCGCAAGCTCGTCGAGAACCAAGAGCTTGGTACCGTGGAGCTTACGGGGCTCAAACCGCTTCCGCGCGGCAAGTCGGAGATTGAAGTCACGTTTGTTTTGGATGCCGATGGCACGCTGCAGGTACGCGCAAAGGACTTGCACACTGGGAACCTGCAAACAATCCGCATCAACCTAGTGGGCGGATTCGACGAGGCGGACATCGAGCACATGCGTCGGCGCCAAGCCAACCTGGTGTCTTGACGTGCCACCAGAAAATCTACTCGACACCCTCGACTACTACGCGTTGCTGCAGGTTCGAGAGACCGCGCCTGCGGATGAGGTTCGTAGCGCTTTCCATCGCTTTGCCGCCAAGTACCACCCAGATCGCTTTCTGGGGGACGGTTCAAGCCCTGAGAAAGTGGAGCGAGCCTCCGCTATCTATCGCCGCGGCGCGGAAGCTTACAAGGTGCTCATGGATTCCGCGCGCCGAAGGCAGTACGACGAAGCCCGCGCGCACGGACATCTCCGCTACGACGCAAGCCTTGCGTTTGCGGCCAAAAGCCACGAGCTCAACGGGTTTCCCCTCAAGGTAAAAAGCCCGTTGGCGCGGCCGTTCGCACTCAAGGCCGAGCAGCTCTACAAGAGCGGCGACTTCGGCAACGCCAAGGTTAACCTGAAGCTTGCGCTGCAGAAGGAAGGCGAAAACGCGCAGCTCGAAGGGCTACTGCGCGATGTGGAAGAGCGTCTTGCTTTGGTGGCACGAGGCTAGATGCTCGAGGCGCCTGCCTTGGGTTTCTTGGGCGATGAAGATCGGTGATACGGACGCCGCATAGGAGGCGATGAGCCTTAAATGGAAGCGGCGAGGCGCGTGGCTTCCGAGATGGCGCGCTTTGCATCGAGCTCAGAGGCCACATTGGCGCCGCCGATGAGATGCACAGGAATGGATGCTTCACGCAGACCGGCTTCAAGCTCGCGCAATGGATCCTGGCCCGCGCATATCACGACGTTGTCGACATCCAGCACCTGCGAGGTTTCCCCCACCGTGATGTGCAAGCCTTGGTCGTCGATGCGGTCGTACTGAACGCCACCCATCATCACGACGCCCTTGTCTTTGAGGCTTGCACGGTGGACCCAGCCTGTGCTCTTTCCGAGACGCTTGCCGAGGGTTTCTTCCTTGCGCTGCAGCAGAAACAGTTCGCGCGGCGACGGAGTCGTCTGTTTCTGTATGTTCTCGACAGCGCCGGCTGTTTTGTAGGTTGAGTCCACGCCCCATTCACGAAGCCACTGCTCCTTGTTCAGCGTGGGTGACTCGCCTTGGTGCGCCAAGAACTCTGCGACGTCGAAGCCGATGCCGCCTGCGCCGATGATGGCCACACGCTTTCCGACCGCTTTGCCGTGCAGCAGCACGTCGATATAGGAGAGCACCTTTTTGTGCTCGATTCCGGGGATTTTGGGCGTGCGCGGTGCGATACCTGTAGCGAGCACGACCTCGTCGAAGTCTTCGTCCTTCAGACTTGCTACATCTGCGCGCGTTTCGAGGCGGACCGTGACGCCCGCGAGCTCTATCTGCCGACCAAAGTAGCGCAGGGTTTCTTCGAACTCTTCTTTGCCTGGAATGCGCTTGGCCATGTTGAACTGGCCGCCCAGGTTTTTGGACTGCTCGAAGAGCGTCACATCGTGCCCGCGCTTTTGAGCTTCCGTCGCAAAGGCAAGACCAGCGGGACCTGCACCCACGACTGCGATGCGCTTCTTGCGCTTGGTCGGGAGTAGGACGAGCTCGGTCTCATAACAAGCGCGCGGATTGACCAGGCAGGTCGAGCGTTGGCGCGTGAAGGTGTGGTCGAGGCACGCCTGATTGCAGGCAATGCAGGTATTGATCTCGTCGGCGCGGCCTTCGCTCGCCTTCTTTACGAACTCCGGATCGGCCAGGAAGGGCCTCGCCATCGAGACCATGTCGCACACGCCCTTGGCGAGAAGGTCCTCTGCAACCTCAGGACGATTGATGCGATTGGAGGCGACCACAGGGATTTGGACTTCCTTGCGGAAGCGCTCGACGACGAAAGAAAACGCAGCCCGCGGGACTGAGGTCACGATGGTGGGGACGCGTGCTTCGTGCCAGCCGATGCCACTGTTGATGAGCGTGGCGCCTGCGGCTTCGACCGCCTTGCCCTGGTACACGACCTCATCCCAAGTGTTTCCGCCGTCTACCAAGTCGAGCATGGAGAGGCGATAGATGATGATGAAGTCTTTGCCGACCGCCTTGCGAACACGCTCGAGAATCGATACCGGCAAGCGCGTGCGATTTTCGATGCTGCCGCCCCAGCGATCGGTGCGGCGATTGACCCTGCGGCAAGTGAACTGGTTGATGAAGTAGCCCTCGCTACCCATGATTTCTACGCCGTCGTAACCGGCTTCCTTTGCGAGCACCGTGGCGCGCACAAAGGCATCGATCTGGCGCTGAATGCCGCGCTCACTCAACGCGCGCGGCGTAAAGGGATTGATGGGCGACTTCACGCGGCTCGAGGAGACGGACAGCGGATGGTAGGAGTAACGTCCCGCGTGCAGCACTTGCATGCAGATTTTCCCGCCTTCTGCGTGCACTGCGTCGGTCACCATGCGGTGGCGTGCAACCTCGCGGTGGGCCGTCAGCTTCGATGCGAAGGGGTAGAACCAGCCTTCCCAATTCGGATTGATTCCACCTGTCACGATAAGTCCCACGCCGCCACGTGCGCGCTCTGCGAAATAGGCTGCAAGCTTCGGAAAATCTTTGGCGCGGTCTTCGAGACCGGTGTGCATGGAGCCCATGAGCACGCGGTTTTTCAGTTGCGTAAATCCGAGGTCGAGCGGCTGAAGCAGGTGCGGAAAATGACTCACGAGAGATCTCCAATGCGACGGGGTGCGAAGGGTTTAGTTGGGGACTTTTGATTGCGCTCGATGCTGATGCGCTGGTTTTTCAGCCCCAAAACGCGCCGCTGCCAGGTCCGTTCGGCGGCGAGCGCGTGCTGTTCGTCTCCTGCCCAGGCCTCTTGCAGCAGGAATTTCGCGGCGGCGACAGCATCCGGTGAGCGCGACTCGATTTCTTGAGCGAGCACCCGCGCATGGGCTTGGGGGTCGTCGCTCAAGTGTGTGACCAAGTTAAGTGCTTTGGCTTCTTCGGCCTTCAACACGCGGCCTGTCATCGTAAGCTCTTTGGCTACGTCGATGGGCACAAGCTCACGCAGCAGGGTGGGGCCGCCCATGTCGGGCACAAGACCCCACTTGCTCTCCATGATGGAAAACTTTGCATCTGGCGCAGCGATACGAATGTCGGCGCCGAGCGCGAGCTGAAAGCCGGCACCAAAGCAGCTCCCGTGGATGGCTGCGATGACCGGAACGCCTAGGCGCCGAAACCCCATGCTCCACGCTTGAAAGTGGTTCTCGCGCAGCTTGTAGAGTTCCGCGTAACGAAGCGCGGTCGCGACGGGCTTTTGCATCACGGTCTTGAAGTCGAGCCCTGCGCAAAACGAAGGCCCTTCGCCGCGCACGATCACCGCGCGCAAGAGCTTGTCCTTACGCAGCGTGGCTTGTGCCTCGACGACGGCATCGAGCATCTCGAAGTCCATGCCGTTGTGCTTGTCGGCGCGAGTGAGTGTCAGCCACGCCAGGCTCCCTTCGCGGTCGATGCGTACACGCTCTTTCATTTTCGTCTCCTTCGACTCGGCTGTGCTTCGGGTTCGGGCAGCGCCCATTTCACGCTTGCCGCCAAAATTTCATCACTCAAGGGCGACCCACGCAGCGCGCGCGAAAGCGTCAACCCGCCAATGCAAAGGGCGAGCGCCGAAAGCGCCCGCTCACGCGAGCTTGCACGTTCGCTCTCGGGGGCGTGGGCACTGAGGCGATCCACCACCTCTTCTACACCGAGGGCCATGGCCGTGCGTGTGACGCGGTCGGCGCGTGTGAGCTCGGACACCGTGGAAGGCAAAACGCAGCCGCCTTCGATGTTGTCGCGATGGCTTGGCGAAAGGTAGCGCTTTACCGCGCGTGCCAAAAAATCGAGACCTGGCGATTCTTCCAGGCCTGACAGCCATTCCTCACGGACTTCGCGCATCGCCCGCGCGAGTACGGCCGCATCCATCGCGCGCTTCGAACGAAAGTGCGCATAGAAGCCTCCCACCGTGAGTCCTGCGCCACCCATTACCTGGGGAACACTCGCAGCACTCAGCCCCGCGCGACGAAAGAGTCGGGCCGCCGAGGCAATGATGCGCTCATGGGTCTGGGCTTTGTGTTGAGTGCGACGAGAGGACGCGTTTGCCATCGGATGATGGTCATCATATGAAGGCCATCATATGAATGCAAGCGGGCAAGGTGAGCACCCATTTGTTACGCCGAAGCTCTTCCTCAGCCCTGGGATCCGCGGCTCGATGCGCAGCGAGACAGACAGACCCGGACAAAACTAAGCGTCGCTTAGTCTTGCGCTCCGTGGGGCGCTCCGTTCGGGCTATTCCGGGTGCTTAGGGAAGCATACCGACGTGTCGCGGTCGCCGCCCAGGGCCTGCGGATGCGGGGCGCATTCGTAGCCCGCTCGGCAGTCGCGAGTTGCATCGCAGCGCAGAAAGCAGGTCAGGCTGTTGATGCAGACGCCTTCGGGCCCGCAGTCGTCGTCCTCGTCGCAGCTTCCCACGCAGTAGCCGTCCGGATAGCGTACGCCCGCTAGGTCTGTGGTGCGACACGACCCAGTGCCGCAATCTTCGCTTACGGTTTTCCGCGTGCAGGGCGCCCCTACGTTGGAGAGGGGATTGGCCTCGCGCACGCACACACCGTCGTGCCCGCATCCCCAGCCCGTGGCGTCATTCTGGCAGTCGCTGTCGCGCGTGCAGGTTTCGCGACACACGCCGCTCGAACCGTAGAGCCCACGCACGCATTTTCCGCCACTTCCACAATGCTCATTCGCGAGGCACAGGCCCGAGCAATAGCCGCCGTCCGGATGTCCGGGTTCTGCGCAGAAGCCATCCCCACATGCGTCGTCGCGCGTGCAGTGGCGCCCGGCTTCCCGATCCGCCAGCTGGTTGGGACGCAGATTGGGTTGGCACGTGTCGGGCAAAAGTGGGCTCGCAAGCTCACCTGCGCTCGCGCATTCCTGCCCTTCGCTGCATTCGTCATCAGCCTTGCATGCACGACGACACTCGCCTCCGCCGCCGAGCAGACCCCGCCCAAAGCAGACGCCGCCTTCCCCGCAGTCGTCATGCCCCGAGCACTCACTCGAGCAGTAGCCAAGCGGTGCGGGCAGCGGATCCACCAGCGGGGAAAACGCCGCTCCGCCTGTGAGCGCCGAGAGGCAGGTGCCGCCTTCATTGCAGTCGCTTGCGTGCTCGCTACATGCACTTCCCACGGTGCCATTCTTGTGCACGCGGGCACTCGGCTTTTTGTCTTCTTCGCTGCATCCCAGCAGCGCGCTCGCTGTGCCAAGCGCCACAAGCCCAAGGTAGAGGGCCTGAATCCGGCGGCGAAGCTGAGGGGGGATGCGGCGCGGCATAAGAGAGATAACGGGAGACGGAGTAGGACTAAAGCGAACGCTAGCATCGCTCCGGCTCGAGCGGTTACGGGAACTGGCCTGTGCGGACCTGCGCGGTGTCATTCGCGTGCGCATTCGTCGAGAGACGGCGAGCCGTATAACCGCCGGACTGTATGGATTTGTTGTGAACAGAATTAGCGGTATGCGCTTAGAACCACCACCAAATCCAAAGCGTCCCGAGCAGGGTAGTCAAGAGCGCGAGTGGAAAGCCGACGCGCAGATAGGCTCCAAAGCCGATGCCTCCGAGCCCGCGTGCGCTCTCTGCGACGATGATGTTGGCGACCGATCCGAGCAGCGTGAGGTTGCCCGCAAAAGTCGAGGCCATCGTCAATACCTCCCAACCGAGCTCCGGATTGGGCAGCTTGGCCATTTGGCTCTCGATGAGCACGATAAATGGAACGTTCGACACCACGTTCGAGCCGATTAGAAACAGCCCCGACAGGCGCAGTGAGGCCGCAAGGCCAAGGTCGCCTGCATCGAGCGGAAAACGCGCAAACACGTGCTCGGGCAGGCCGCTTTGTACCAAGGCTTCCACGGTTACGAAGAGGCCTGCGAAGAACAGCAGCAAAGACCAGTCGATGCGCGCCCAAAGCTGCTCCGTGCTGCGGCGGTAGATGAGCATGAGCGCCACAAAGCCGGACACGGCGGACCACGCGAGATCGGCACCCAGCAGGCAGGCGAGCGTCACAGCCAAGTTGACGGCGATGGGGATGAAAACGCGGGAGGAAATCTTGGCGGACGGGCTCGTCGGAGCGAGGGCCGCTTGCGACAATTCCTTGCGAAATAGCGCGTGAACGAGGCCGTGATTCAGCGCTAGCCCGAAAAGCGCCACCGGGCCCATCAGGATAAGGTGACTGCGGTAGGAAAGGCCACCGAGACTGGCGCACAGCATGTTTTGTGGATTGCCCACCAGGGTCGCGACGCTGCCGGTGTTGGCCGCCGTGGCGAGGCCGATGAGGAAGGGCAGGGGGGGCAATTTGTGGCGCACGATGAGTTGCACTACGAGCGGCGTGCCGAGCACGCAGACCGCGTCGTTGGTGATGAAGGCGCTGAGGATCCCCGCTGACCAGACGACGTAGCCGAGAAGTCGGGCAGGCGTCTTGGCCACGCGCGAAAGGGCGGCTTCGGCGTCGCGGAACACGTTCTCGAAGGTCAGAAAGGCGCCCATCCCCATCACGCCGAAAAGCAGCACGAGGGTTGGGCCATCCACCGCGGCCAAGGCCTGTTTCGGGTTCAGGGCTCCTGTGGCGACGGCGAGCACGGCGCCGAGCAAGGCCCCTGCCGGACGGTCGAAGCCGAGCCAGGACAGCCTGCGCATCGAGATGAGTAGGTACGTGACCGCAAAGACCAGGATGCCAGCAGGATTCACATTGCCTCGACGCGGGCGAAGGTACGCTAAACAAGAGCGAACGCACCCTGCGTGCTATCGTGGGCCCAGTAAATTATGACCCGTACGGCTAGCCTCGAGCGTAAGACCAGCGAGACCCAAATTCGGGTCGATGTGAACTTGGACGGTACCGGCAAGCATCAGATTGAGACGCCGCTGCCGTTCCTCACTCATATGCTCGAGCAGCTGTCTCGGCACGGTCTGTTCGACCTGACGATCGTGGCCCACGGCGACGTGCACATCGACGGCCACCACACGACTGAGGATCTCGGCATCACGCTCGGCAAGGCGTTCGCCGAGGCGCTCGGAGACAAGCGCGGCATTCGTCGTTATGGCGCTGCCACTTTGCCGATGGACGAAGCGCTCGTCACGTGCGCGCTCGACCTCTCGGGGCGCACGTACTTCGTGTGGAAGGTGCCTATGCCGAAGGCAAAGCTCGGCGACTTCGATACGGAGCTGTGCGAGGTGTTCTTCGAGGGCTTTGCGCGCGGCGCGCAGTGCAACCTGCACGTCGTGCTGCAGGGCGGAGAAAACCTCCACCATATCATCGAAATTTCGTTCAAGGCCTTGGCCCGCGCGCTGCGTGAGGCCACAGAGGTCGACCCGCGTGTGAGCGGCGTTCCTTCGACTAAAGGCACGCTTTCGGAGTGAGATTGTCATGAGTGTTCGTTCGGTGGTCATAGCGGATCTGGGCCTTGGCAATCTGAGGAGTGTGGCGCGGGCGGTGGAGCGTGCGGGCGGGGAGGCAACGTTGTCGGCCGATCCGGATGCGTTGCTCCGCGCGGAGCGCATCATCGTGCCGGGACAGGGGGCCTTTCGCGATTGTGGGCTCGCCCTCGCACGCGGCTTCGGCCAGGCGTTGCGCGAGGTGATTGCGCGCGGCACGCCCTATCTCGGCCTGTGCTTGGGCATGCAGCTTCTGTTCGAGGAGAGCGAAGAGGCGCCAGGGCTGAAGGGGCTCGGTCATTTCAAAGGGCGCGTAGTGCGCTTTCCGCGCGAGTTCTCATGCGCGGAAACTGGGCAACGACTCAAGGTCCCGCACATGGGCTGGAACACCGTGCACGGCCGCCATTCCATGCTGCCTGAGCAAGCATTTTTCTACTTCGTTCACTCGTATTACTGCGTGCCTGAGGACGAAAACGTCATCGTAGGCACGGCGAGCTACGGCAGCCCGTTTGCGGTCGCTGTTTCCAAAGACAACGTGTTTGCGTGTCAATTTCATCCGGAGAAGAGCCAGGCAGAGGGCCATCATCTCCTCGAGCGCTTCCTGGGAGGTATGTAGTGGAACTGATTCCTGCGATTGATCTTTTGGGCGGCAAAGTCGTGCGTCTGCACAAGGGCGACTACGCCCAAGTCACCGTGTACTCGGACGACCCTGCGGGGCAGGCCAAGCAGTTCCTCGATGCTGGCGCACGCAGGCTGCACGTGGTGGACCTCGACGGTGCGCGCGATGGGAAGCCCGGTAACCGTCATGTGATCGAGAGCATCTTGAAGGCAGCGCCAGGACTTTTGGTGCAAGTGGGTGGCGGCATCCGCACGCGTGAAGTCGCAGAGGCTTGGTACGCGGCGGGTGCAGCCCGTGTGGTCTTGGGCACCGTGGCCATCAAGAATCCTGAGCTTGCGCAGGATCTGTGTCGCGCCCATCCCGATGGCGTGGTCGTGGCGCTCGATGCGAAGGGCGGCATGATCGCGGTGGAAGGCTGGCTCGAAGCTACGGGAAAGCCCGTGCACGAAGTCGCAAAGCAGGTCGATTCCTGGGGCGTCGCTGCGGTCTTGTTCACGGACATCGACCGCGACGGAACGCGCGAAGGGCCCGCTGTGGAGGCGACGGCTGCGCTCCAGCAGGCGCTACAAGCCACGGTGATAGCCTCGGGCGGCATCGGCGCACTCGAGCACCTTGCAGCGTTGCGTGCATCGGGCGTTCGCTCTTCCGTGTGTGGGCGTGCGCTGTACAGCGGCGCGTTTACGCTGGCAGAAGCGTTCGCTGTCTGTGAAGGGAGAGCCTGAAGTGCTCGCCAAGCGCATCATTCCCTGCCTCGATGTGAAGGCGGGCAGGGTGGTCAAGGGCGTGAACTTCGTAGGGCTTCGCGATGCGGGCGACCCGGTCGAGTGTGCCCTCCGCTACGACGCGATGGGTGCAGACGAGATCACGTTCCTCGACATCACAGCCTCGAGCGATCAACGCCGAATTTTGCTGGATGTCGTCGAGCACACCGCAGCCAACATCGCGGCTCCGCTTACGGTCGGTGGCGGCGTACGCAATCGCGACGATGTGCGCGATCTCTTGATGGCCGGTGCAGATAAGGTCTCCATCAACACGGCGGCCGTGCGCAATCCTGACTTCGTAGCGGACGCTTCTGCAGCGTACGGCGCGCAAGCCATCGTGGTTGCAGTCGATGCCAAGCGCGTCAGCGCACAGGGAGAGACGCCACGCTGGGAGGTGTTCACGCACGGCGGGCGCACGGCAGAAGGCCTCGACGTCATCGCTTGGGCGCAGCGCATCGAGCAGCTCGGTGCAGGGGAGATTCTGCTGACCAGCATGGATCGCGACGGAACCAAGGACGGCTACGACATCGCGCTGACGCGCGCGGTCTCGGAGAATGTGAGCATTCCCGTCATTGCTTCGGGTGGCGTAGGTTCGCTCGAGCACATCCTGGGCGGCTTTCGCGATGCACTGGCAGACGCTGCATTGGCGGCTTCCATCTTTCACAACGGCACCTACACCGTGGCGCAGGTGAAGGACTATCTCGCGCAAAACGGCATCAACGTTCGTCCTCCGACCGACGCGCAGCGCGCGGTGAAGGCCCAGGGGCAAACCGGATGAGTCGCACGGGCACGACGGCCGCTGAACTTCTTCGCGTGCTCGTGCACAAGAAGACCCGTTTGCCCGCAGAGATCGGCACGTTCGTTGTTCTCGAAGGCTGTGAGCGACTGCTCGACGTTGGGCCGCTCGCCGTCTCGCTTGAATCAATTTGGGTTGCCGAGGATGGCTCGGTCTCGTTGCTTTCAGCGCCTATCGTCGATGAGGCCTCTAGCGCGCGCGCCCTTCATCGGGGCCTAGCGTCGTTGCTCGTCGCCTCCGGACCCATGCTGACGCCTACGCTGATGCGCTTGGTCGAGGAAGGGCCGCGAGGTGGGCAATGGTCGCTGCGTCAGCTTCGGGATGATCTCGAAGCGACGCTCGTTCCGCTCAATCGCAACGCCTCCCGTCGTGTGCTCGCTCGCTTCGTGCGCGAAACGCGCGACGCAAGCGCAGGAGATGTCGGACTCGGTCGCAGCCCTGGTTTTCAAGACCTGGATTCCGAGTTGAGCGCACTGCTGTCGGGCGGCCTTGCGGTTCCCGATATCTCTTCGCGAGAGCTCGATGCCACAGTGCGAGAGCCCATTGAAGAAGTGGGCATGGAGCGTGGGGAAGTTCATTTTTTCGACTCGGCGCAAGAGACGTCGGGCCACTCCGCGCCGCAAGGTGCATTCCCAGGCCCTGCGCCGCGCACCACACCGATGAGTGCCGCGCCGCTCCCGCTCAAGGTCTCGCGCCCACAGGCGAAGGCGCGCGCGCTCCATCAGAGCACGCTGCCTCCTGGGGCCTCGAAGCGCCCACCTGCAGGTCGAGGACTCGGTCTCGCGCTGCTGTTCGTGGCACTCGCGCTGGGCCTGTGCGCCCTCACGTTCGTCTTGCGCCCTCAGGCATTCGACCGCCTTCTCGGGCGCGAAGTGGTGTCCGTGGTTCAAGCACCGAAGGCTCCGCCAGCCAGCCCGGCGTTGCCGCGCGCGGGGGATCTGCGTATCCGCGTTTCGCCCGAGCGCGCGCAGGTGCTGCGTTTCATCGGGCGCGGCCCCGTCAGCCTTCCGCACGTGCCACAGGGGCTCGCGCAAGAGTTCGTGGCCACGATGGACGACTCGATGCCGACGCGCGTGGTGCTTCCGGCGGATGCGGAGTGGGAGAAGGCTGCACCGACAGCGGCTTCCACTCACGAACTTGCGATGCAGTTACGGCCCAAGCAACCGTCCGATGTGCCGCTCGATCTCGGCGATAGCCTACTGCCCTCGAATCTGGGGCAGTCGCGAGGCGAGGCCGGAACAGTCCGCATCGTGACCACGCCCAAAGGCGCGAAGGTGTATCAGCTCGTGGGCTTCGCACCGGAGGCGCGCATCGAGAACATCGCCCTCACAGATGCGCAAGAATTGCTGATCTTTCGGAAGGGCTACATTCCACAGATCAAGGTCGTGGCGCCAAGCGACTTCGTTCCAGATGCCAATGGGCGGCCTACGGCGGACATCTCGGTGCAGCTGATGCCGATCGCAAAGCCAAGCCGCTGAGCGTCCCGGGCACGCAAGTGTGCCCAGAGTCGCACCGCAGGCGCTCAGTGGTTGTGGCCGCCAGGACCGTGGTCGTGGTTACACTGACCCGCGGCGTGCGCGCGCTCGTGCTCTTCGATTTCCTTGTGCACAGCTTCCATGTCGAGTGCGCGAATCTTGCCGAGCAGCTCGTCCAGGCCCTCGCCGGGAATGAGGCCACCCTGCTGAAACAGCAGTACGCCCTGGCGAAACACCATCACCATGGGAATCGAGCGAATGTTGAACGCCCCTGCGATTTCGCGCTGGCTCTCGGTGTCGAGCTTGCCCCACACGACGTCCGGATGACGCTCTGAAGCGGCTTCGTAAATAGGCGCGAACGAACGGCAGGGTGCGCACCAGGATGCCCATGCATCGAGCACAACGATGTCGTTGTTTTCAATAATGCTGGTGAAGTTGTCGCTGGTGATTTCCGTTGTGCTCATTCTAGGGGACCCTCCGAACCGGGAGTACACCACGGATTCGGAGGTTTGTCGCGTCGCCCTTCAACCCTTAAGGCGGTCGACGGTTTCTTCGACCTCGTTCCGGATAGCATCGAGTCGCGCTTGGCTTTCGGCTTCGAAGCGGAGCACCAGTACGGGCTGCGTGTTGGACGCACGCACTAGCCCCCAGCCACCCGCAAACTGAATCCGAGCCCCATCGACTTCGATGACCTCGTGCGTGGCGCGGTAGTGAGCGAGCACACGCTCTACCAGCGCGAACTTGACGTCGTCGGAGCAGTCAACGCGTAGCTCGGGTGTGGCGAAGGTCTCTGGAACGTCTGAAAGCAAAGTGTGGAGCGGCACGTCGGAGTCGGCGACGATTTCGAGCAGACGCAGGGTCGCGTAAATGGCGTCGTCGAAGCCGAAGAAGCGATCGGCGAAGAACATGTGACCGCTCATCTCGCCGGCCAAAAGCGCGTGCTCTTCCTTCATCTTCTTCTTGATGAGCGAGTGTCCGGTACGCCACATGATGGGACGTCCGCCGTGCGCCGCGATGTCGTCGTAAAGCGTCTGTGAACACTTCACCTCGCTGATGACGGGGGCGCCTGGGTGCCGAGCCAAAATGGCCCGGGAGAACAGGATCATCAGCTTGTCGCCCCAGATGGTGTCGCCGCGTCCATCGATCACGCCGATGCGGTCCGCGTCGCCGTCGAAAGCGATGCCGAGGTCGAGCCCGTGCTTGAGCACCGTCTCTCTGAGGAGCTCGAGATTTTCGGGTTGCGATGGGTCCGGATGATGAACCGGAAAGGCGCCGTCCATGTCGCACAGGAGCTCGATGGGATCGAGGCCGACCGCGCGCAGTGCGGCGCGTGCTGCAGGACCCCCGGCGCCGTTGCCAGCATCGATTGCGATGCGCAGGTTGGTACGCGACAGCAAGATGTTGCCGCGCATGAAGCCCGTGTAGGCGGGGAGCGGGTCGTGCGTTTCCACGCTGCCGTTGCCGGGCAGGACGAAGTCCCGTTGCTCGATGAGCTTGCGCAGCGTCTGGATGTCCACGCCGAAAAGAGACTGCTTGCCCGTCATCAGCTTGAAGCCGTTGTCTTCAGGCGGATTGTGGCTGCCGGTGATCTGGATGCCTCCATCCAAATCCAAGTGGAAGACCGCGAAATAGAGCATGGGAGTTGGGCCCACTCCGATGTCCACTACGGAGAGCCCCGTCTCGAGCAGGCCAGTGAGCAGTGCTGCATGCAAACGCGGTGAGCTCAGGCGGCAGTCGCGGCCGAGTCCTATGCGCGTTTGTCCTTTGCGGCTCAAAAACGTGCCAATTGCGCGGGCAAGATCTGTGACATCGGCGTCAGCCATGTCGCGATCCGCTACGCCGCGGATGTCGTACTCACGAAAGATTTGTGTGGGCAGCATAGGGTAACGGGACCTCAGAGGTGGGTCGTCTTCTTCTGACTCTTGAGCGCATTGACCACGGCGCGAACATCCTGTGCGCGGCTTCGCGGCATCACGAGTAGGGCGTCTTCGGTGTCGACCACGACGATGTCTTCAAGCCCGACAATGGCGACGACTTTACCTTGAGGCGCGCGCACGTAGGAGCCCCGCGAGTCCACGGAGATGACGCTTCCGAACAGCGCGTTCTCTTCACTGTCACGCTCCGCGAGCTCCCAAGCCGTGGTCCAACTTCCGACATCTGACCAGCCGAAATCGCCGGGAATGATGGCCATGCGCGAGGCCTTTTCCATCACGCCGTGATCGATTGAGACATCGGGCAGCCCGTTGTACGTGCGCTTTACGACGGCCTGCTCTTCACCGATTTTTGCGGCTTCGTCGTACTGGACGAGCACATCGAACAGTCCGGGGAGGTGCTGTTTTACGGCGGCGAGCAGCACGTCGGCACGGAAGAAGAACATCCCGCTGTTCCAGAGAAACCGCCCGGCTGCGAGAAATTGCTGCGCGCGGACCTCATCGGGCTTCTCCACGAAGCGCCGTGCGCGATGCACGTTCGCTGAAATTTCCTCGCCCAGCTCGATGTAGCCGTAGCCGGTTTCGGCGCGGGTAGGACGAATGCCAACGGTGACCATGTCGCCGTCGCTCGAAGCTTCTAGCGAGCGCTCAAGCACTTGCTGGAAGGCGGCCTCATCGCCGATGTGGTGATCGGCGGGTAGGACTGCAACCCGTGCCGTGGGATCTCTGCGCGCGATGACCGACGCGGCCCAACCGACACAGGGGGCCGTGTTGCGTCCGATAGGCTCGGCCAAGATATTTTCGGCGGGCAATTCGGGGACTTCTGCCCGAATCTGCGCCGCGAGCGCTTCAGAGGTCACGATAAACGTGCGCTCAGGCGGAATGACGGGCGCCATGCGACGCAGGGTGGCGCGGAGTAAGGACTCGTCGCCTCCGCCGAGGGGAAGCAGCTGCTTGGGGCGCGCTGCGCGGGAAAGAGGCCAAAAACGGGTTCCCGACCCGCCCGCCATGATTACACCGTACGTCCCGCCGCTCATCTGCTCCTCCGAGCCGCCATTGTGATGGCGAGCGAGCATAGCAGAAGGTTTTGCCGTGTGAGGCGGGTTCGAGAATTGAGTCATTCGTGCCAGCAAAGGCGCATCTGCGTGACGTTCTCAGCCCCCTTGGCACGGCCGGCAATAGGAGGACTGATGCTAGAAAAGGGTTTCGACTCCCAGGGTCCCGAACAAGGCGCGCGTGTTAGGCACCTCGGCCAGGCCGTAGTGGAAGTCGGGAAACTGATAGCGCAGGAAGTCGGCTTTGAGGACAACCCGCAGCTCGTCGATGAAGCCCAACAGCGCTTCGCTGCGTTCGCCGCGCGGTAAGAAGTCGAGTCGCCCTCCCGCGAGCCAGCTCGACATGCGCGATAGCTCACGATCGCCTGTAAAATACTGGCCGGCCGGGGATAGGGCGTAGTCGTCAGAATAGAACGCGGCTCCGGTTTGGCGGTAGTGGCGACCTCGCACCCGCAGCCGGAAGTAGGCGCCAAGGCTGCGTTCGTACGCGAGTTCAGCGGTCAGAGACGCGACGTCCCAGGTGTCTCTGTAACCGCGAAGACTCGCTTGCAGGGCGCCTCCTATTGGGCGCAGCCAAAGCCGTCCGCTGAGGCCCAGCGCATAACGGCCACGGTTTTCTGGGTGATGTTCCTGCGCCGCGCGACGTCCGAGCCAGACTGAACGGTAAGGATTGGATTGAAAGCCGTTCAATAACTGCGCTGAAAGCAGCACCTGCGTGTTGAAAATGGGGGTCCAGGCCTGCGTCCAAGTTCCCTGTAATCCGTACACCGCGAGCGAGCGCGCGGTGCGGCCCTTTCCGCGCTCAAAACAGCCTTCGGACGTGGGCAAACGCTGGCGTTCGACCGGTTTTTCCGCGCCTGGCTGCAGGAGGTCGCACACCTCGTCCCAGCTCCGATTCAAGGCAATCTCGAGCACGGTATTGCGCTCGAAAAGCTCCGCCTTGGCTCGGACTCCGAGTGTGTGGGACAGGTAGTCGCGCTCAAAGCCGTGCGAGTAGGAGGCGTCGATCCGCGAATTGTCGCCCGAGATCCCCACGCTGCCACGGATGACCTGGCGAAAATCGTTGTAGGTGGTCGCGCTACTGATGGCGTCGACTTCACCCCCAGGGCCGTCGACGACCGCCACGCTCGCGCCTGTCACTACATCTGCTTCCCAACCGGCCTGAATCTGAACGGCGTCGATGATCTGCGCGCGCGCGGCGACTTTGGGGTTGAGCACCGTGGTGTTGAGCGGACCGCCTGACTCGTGAAAAACCGTGGTCGTCGCTTCAAACGAGCTCTGAGCGAACGCCCGCTGCGGCGCACAAAACGTCAGAGCGCACAGCGCCCATAGGAGCCTCAGTTGCATCCGCAGCCCCCGCCATTGCCCTCGCGGGCCCCCGCCGATCCTTCGCGGTTCGTCAGAATATGATCTTCCTGCAGCTCGGCCTCACCGCCGCTGCCGTAGATCATCGCCGGGTCCGCCAGAAGCTCCTTTTCGTGGGGTTTTACGCTGACGCAGCCTGAGCAGCCCAGTGCAAAGGCCAGCCCTAGCGCGAGCAAAATCTGCGTCCGACGCTCAGAAGAATGCCGCAAGTCCACAGCTTATCTCCTGTTGTGCGCGTAGAGCGTCTTCATCGAAAAACGTGTAGCCGCGTGCTTCAACGCGCACGGTAATGCGGTGCCGGAAATTCACGCGGAATCCACCGCCTCCGTACATCATCGCGCGCGTGCCTTCCTCGAGTACAAAGCTGTCCGCGTTGGGCAGGGCATAGGCGATTCCGCCTCCTCCCACGAAGAACGGCACCACAGGCCAGGTTGGAAATAGGTTGAAGAGTCCTCCGAGACCGCCCATGAACAAGCGGCCCGAGGCGCCGACGCTGGCCACAAGGTTGGCCTCGAGCCCAAAGACGGGCGCTAGTAACCAGTTCGGCCGAACGGCCATCAGGCCGCTCTCACTCAATGCTCCCAGCACTACGGCAATCTCGCCTTTTGCACTCGGAATGGGCGGAGGGGCGAAGATGCGCGAGCTACGTGTGCGGGAAGCAGCTTCCTCGGCCAACACCATGTCGCCCTGCACGAAGGCACGCGAACCGTCGGCGAGTCGCACCTCGAGCCAATAGCCTTGGGCGGCGCGTGCGTGAATGGCAAAGGTCTCACCGCGCCTGGCCACATGAGCTATCCGAAAGCGATGGCCTGGGCCTGTTCGCAACGGCGCCGCTTCGGCAACTACACGCGCATACACGTCGGCCGTGGCTTCTTGAGGGGCCTGGGCGCTTCCCATGGCCACGAAGCACGCGTTTGTAAAGGCCAAAAACAGGGCGAAACACAGCCCATAGCCGCCGCTGCCGCTAAAGCTCCGTCCCGAGGCAGCCGGTCTCATGGTGTCCCTTGGTCTAACCAGCGGCGAAGCAAAGTAGCGGCTTCGGATTTGTCGTCGAAAATGCGGCGGGGATGAGAATCGAGCCCCAAGGGACGCCGATATAAGGGGCTCGACTCCGCATCGATGCCAATCGCGGTGCGGAGTCGCGACAGGTTGTTTTCAGCGTCTTGGGGCGGCACGCCCAGAATGCGCCCGTCCCGGCAGCGTGCAGGGGTCGAGACGTCCTCGAGGCGTAGGGCGCTTTGTGCTGCGTGGCAGCTACCTCCTTCGCCATCGGCGCCTCTCGCACAACGGTATTCCGTCAGAACCAGGGGTTGAATCTCGCAGTGGAAGAAGTCTTCGTCGAGCGCGAGCTCGGGAACCTCCGGGTGGTCGCCTAGGTCGACCGTTCCGCAGCCGACGTGTGCGCAGACTCCATAGGCAAGCCACAGGGGCAGCCGGAGGCAGCCTGGGAGCAAGGGGGGCGATCGCCTGATGGACACCGCGAAAACTTTGCCAGCGCTTGGGGACGATGGTCAACGTGCACGGCTTCCCAGGGTTTCCGCCACCTCGCACCCGCTCTGACCTTGCCCCCTTTCTCGGGTAGCCATAGGATGCCGGCTGGAGGCGATGAGGGAGACGTACAACGCGGCCAAGGTTGGCCTACTCGTGCTGCTAATCGTCGCCGCTAGCATTGCCGTCTACCGCTTCGTCGACGAAGGGGCACAGGGCGATGAAGGCTACCGCGTTTACGCCATATTTGACGACGTTCAGGGGCTCGTCCCGAAGTCCCGGGTGCTCATCGCGGGCATTCCCGTCGGCACCATCGAATCCATTCGTCTGTCAGGTGACAAGGCGCGCGTCGACCTGCGAATAGACAAAACGGTCACGCTCTATCAGAACGCGCAGGTCGCTCAGCGCAGTGCCTCGTTGCTCGGCGAGTCTCTGCTCGTGATTTTGCCGGGCGGGCCGCCGACACCAGAAATAGACGACGGCTCTCAGATCGCCACGGCGGCAACGCCGGCGAAAACGGACGATGTCATCGCGACCGTGGGGGAAATCGCCGAGTCCGTGAGGAAGGTGGCATCGCAGCTCGAGCGCACTTTCGGCACCGACGAGGCGGGTGATAAGATGGGAAGCGCGCTGCGCAACCTTACGGAGGCGCTCGAAGCGGTCAATCGCACCATCCGCACGAATGAGGAGGCGGTTGGACACACCGTGGCGAACATCGAGAGCATCACGACGGATGCGGCGCCCAAGATCGAGCGCATCCTCACGCACATCGAAGAGGTTACGCGAGACATCCACACGGTCATCGGAAAGAACAGCGACGGATTGAGCCAGGGCCTCGGGCGGGTGGATGGAACCATCGCGTCGATCGAACGCGCGTCCAAAGATCTCGAGCTGGTGATGCAGGACGTAAAACGCGTGACCGAGCGCACGGCGCGCGGTGAGGGAACCATCGGCCGCCTGTTGAACGACGAGAAGCTCGTCAACGAGGTGGAGGGCGTCGTCGAGGGCGTGAACAGCTTCGTCGAACCGATTGCGCGCCTTCAGACCATCGTTCGCCTGCGCAGTGAGTACAACTTCCTCGCCAACACCTTCAAAAACTATGTGGGCTTGCGCATTCAGCCCCGTGAAGACCGCTACTACTCGTTCGAGCTCATCGCCGATCCGCGCGGAAGAACCACGTTCACCCAGCGCCAAGTGCGCGTGAGTCCTCCGCCGGACGGGGAGCCTGAGTTTTACCAAGAAACCGTGTCTGAAACGAAGGATGCGTTCCGCTTCTCTCTCATGTTCGCCAAGCGCGTGCACTTTGCGACGTTCCGCTTCGGTATTCTCGAGTCCACGGGCGGTCTCGGCATCGACTTCCACCTGCTGCGGAACCGCTTGGAAATGAACACGGACGTGTTCGCCATCGGAGAGCAGCAATACGCGCGCCTGCGCATCGCGCTCGCGTACGAGGTGTTGCAGCGGCTTTGGCTCGTGGGCGGTGTGGATGACACGCTCAACGAAAGCCGAGATTTTTTCTTGGGCGCTCAGCTCAAGTTCAACGACACAGACCTCAAGTCCATCCTGCCGTTTGTACCCGCTGTGGGGATCTGAGCATGGCACGCATCCGCCTCAGCGATTTGCCACGCGGTTTCTCGTACGCGTTTACCGGCGTACGCATTCTTCGCAAGTACCCAGGCCTCGCGCGTCTTTGGGTAGTCCCCATCCTGCTCACGTTGCTGTCCTTGGTCGCGAGTGTGGTGCTCTCCATTCGCTATCACGACGACCTGTTGGCTCTGCTTTGGCAGGCTCCGGTCGGCGAAGGTTTCGTGCAGCTGTTGCTGCAAGGGCTGTACTGGTTGCTGCGAGCCATCGCGTTTTGCATCACGTTGGGCAGCCTCGTGCTCGTGTGCATCGTGCTGTCGATGTTGGCTGCCGCGCCCTTCAACGATGCCCTCAGCGAGGCCATCGAGATACGCGAAACCAATAGGACAGGGCAGCCGTTTTCGCTGGCTGAAGTGCTGCGCGGCGTATGGCGCACGCTGCGCATCGAGACGGTAAAGCTGCTCTGGTTTGCTGCGATCATGCTGCCGCTTGCGCTGCTGTCGCTGTTCGTCCCCGGGATAGGGCAGGCGGTTTATGCGGTCGTCGGTACGCTGTTCACGGTGGCCTATTTCGCCTTCGACTACACCGACTGGCCGGCCTCGCGCAGAGGTTTGGGGTTTCGCTCGCGAATGCGCCTGTTTTTGCAGCGTCCCGGACTCATGCTCGGCTTCGGTGCGGCGGTCTGGCTGTGCTTGTTCGTTCCCCTACTAAACGTGGCATTTATGCCTATCGCAGTCGCTGGCGGCACGCGGCTCTTCTTGGATTTGGAATCCGAGCCACAGAGTTGACACTTCGTTGCGTGCAGCGCGCCGAGGAAGCCTATTCGCTCTAGCAACGTACACAGCTCCATGTGTATGCTGCTGGCGGATTGATTGGGAGGACTCACATGAAGCGCAAGATGATCGGAGCGCTCGCCTTTGCGCTCAGCTGTTCCGCGGTCTCGTCGTTCGATGTTGCCCATGCGGCGCCTAAGAAGAAGGCGGCCAAGGTTGCACAGCAGCAGGAGGCGCCCACGAGCAACGCCATCAGTGCGGCCATGGGAGATCTCGAGTGGGGCATGTCGCGAGATGACGTCATGGCGAAGTTCGTCGATGGCATCAAAGAGAAGTACCGTCCTCTCATCGCCAAGGCTACGGGCGCCCTCGAGGAAGACAAGTACCGCGCGAAGGCGCGCGAAGAGCTCTCCATGATCAAGTCGAGCTTGGTCGAGTTCAACGGCAACAAGACCGGCTGGGACGTGTCGTTCTTGGCGAACGAGTTCACGCACCACAACGGTGAGTCCATGTTCGTCGTCAAAGACGGCAACTCGCAGAACTACTACTTCTTCATGCATGGCAAATTGTGGAAGTGGTACAAAGCCTTCAGCTCTGAAGTCTTCCAGGGCAAGGGCTTCGACCAGTTCGCCAATGCCGTGCAGGGTCGCTACGGCCAGGGGCAGGTCCGCGAGGTTGAAAAGCAGCGCTTCTTGCAGTGGCAGGACGTGGGCACGAGCCTGCGCGCCGTCGACAACAACCAGTTCTACGGCTTCTACTGCCTTGTGTTCGAAGACAAGAACACGCTGCGTCGCCTCGATGCTCTGCGCACCGTGAAGCCGAAGCAGAAGCAGAGCGGTCACGTCTTGGTTGATGCTGCCACCACGGAAGAGTCAGGCAACGACAGCAACCCGGACATCATCGACCGCATCACTGGCAAGATCCGCAATCGCCAGAATGCGCCTGAGCAGGCCGCACAGGCATCGACCGGCAAGAAGACGACCGCGGCGCCAGCGCCTGCACCTTCGGCTTTCGATCGCGGTGGCGTGTCGGACGACGACGACCCACTCAAGGGGCTCGGAATCTGAGGCCAGCTTACTAGCGGGCAAGCGAGTACGGCGTCCGCGAAGTACGGCTTACACTAGGACCTCGACGCGAAAATCTTGGCCGGTCACCTTACGGATGGCCGGCACAATGATTCCGTCCACCATGTAGGGCGTACTCGGGCATCCACGGTAGGCGCCGCCAAGTCGGATTTGGACCACACGTTCGCGGACGTTCACGACCTCAACGCTTGCCCCATCTGCTTCGAACAGCGGGGTAATGACGTCCCGGAAGAGCGTTTCGATTCGATTCTTCACAGACTTGGCATCGTAACACGAACCGCTTCTGCCTTGAGAAGTGCGCTGTGTATATCGACAGCTCGCTCCGTTCCGTTGTGGGAACAGCGAGCCGTCCGGTGCCTTGAAATATTTGCCCCTATACGGTGTGTCCGAAGAGGCGCTAATCTGTAAGCGCACTTGTCCACGGTGGAGGGTCGTGTCTCGTTATCGCCTCAGATTTCTGCTGCAAGAGCTCGACTTGCACGGTCCCGAGATAGTGATCGGACGGAGTCCAGACTGCCAGATCACGATCGAGGACCCCTTGGTCTCACGCCAGCATGCTCGGATCCTCATCGATACGACGGGTGCGCGTGTGATCGATCTCGGCAGCCGCAACGGGGTGCGCATCAATGGCAGCTTGATCCGTGGCGAGGCTCAGCTCCGGCACAACGACAGGCTTCGCCTAGGCACACAGGATCTGGTGTTCCTCGCGATTGATGAGACAGGCTCACGTCAATCGAGAGTCACGGGATTCATGACGCATTGCCAGCGTTGCGGCCGGCCTTTTCCCGGCGAGTCTGCGGCATGTCCTCACTGCGGTGAGGCGTCCTTCGACGTCGACTCGAATACCTACGACACGATCACCGGCATGCCCGGTTTGACCGGACAAGCTGCATGGACCTTTCAGCTGCTCGGTGAAGTCATCGAGCGCGCCCTGGCCACGGGCCGCAAGTCCGAGGCCGAGCGTATGATGCAGCGCGCGGCGAGCGATATGGAAGAGCGCCTGCGCGTGGGGGCGAAGCTCGATGCCAAGCATCTTGCAAAGGTCGCCTTATACGCGTTGCGCTTGGCGCGCCTGAAAGGGCAGCCTGAGTGGGCGGAGTGGGCCCTGACGGTGCACAAGGAGCACGATCTCGTGCCTGCCGCAGAGACGCTCGACGAACTCGAGAATCTCGGGGAACCCATGTTCGCCTCGCTGCGACCTCTGATGGAGGGGCTCGCCAAGTGGTGGGTGAGCCGTGGCGGCGAGGAAAGCGACGACGAACAGGGGCGCAGTCTGCGCTCTCGCATGGCGGCGCTGGCCCGGCAAGCCTAGCCGCGAGTCCGCTGCCAGCCCGTAGTTGGAGCGGGGCCAGGGCAGTGCATCAGCAATCGTGCGTCAGCAGACGCGCAAGCCGAGAGCCACGAGCGCACGCTTCCTCAATGCGCTTAAACGAAAACGCCCCCGCAATGCGGAGGCGCTTTACTGTGCCGACAGAGAGTTCAGTTCAAGCTTTGAAGCTTGGCGATGTTGCCGAGCTGCTGGATGAGCTGACCCTGAACCTGGGTCGTCTGATCAGCCAGGGACTTCGCTTCCATGAGGTCGCGGGCGTACACCTGGAACTGATTCGTGGCACTGCCCAGAATCTCGTTGCTGCGAGCCTTATCGATGATGATGACCACGTCGCTCGGGCTGTTTGCGATGGACTGGCCCGCAAACAGTGCCTTCTCGAGGTTTTGGCCGCGGGTGCTTACGTTGACCTTGCCGCCCTCGCCGAGCCTAACCGGGAGGATGCCGCAACGGATCATGTCGCCGTCCTTGAACGGAATACAGCCGTAGTCAGTGCCGGCGCGCTCGCCAGCAACCTTGGCAGCCTGCGCCAACGATTCGCGGGCTGTGGGCGGAAGCGACTTGGTCACCAACGTGGCGATCTTCGCCCAGAGAAGGTTGGTGTTGTTGTAGTAGAGGAAAAGCGAGTCCACGGTTCCGGGCTCCGCGAACGCGCCGTAGCGCTTCCTGGAGAACACGTCCGCGGGGAAGGGCTTTTCGAGCGCGCGAAGCTCTTCAAGTGCCTTGAAGTCCACTTCGACTGCCTTGTCGGGACCAGGAGCGGCCGCTTTGAGGGCCTGGTCGAGCAGCTTTGCAGCTTTCGACACGCCGCCCGATGCCTTGTCGACCGAGCCGTAGACGTCCTTGGCGTCCTGCAGGGCGAGGTCGAACAGCTGGCGCTCGCGCCACGTGCTGCCGATGAACCAGCCGGTCAGGATACCGACGACAGCCACAACGCCCAGGGCGACAAGCGCCTTGCCGCCAGCCTTGCGACCAACTTCGGCGTCATCGACAGCCTTGTCGTCGATGACGAGGCGTACTTCGTGCGCAGCTCCCACCGCAGCCGGCATCGCCGCGAACGGGTCGGCTGCAACGGGCGCTAGCATCTGCGCGGGGGGCAAGCTGCGCGGGGGCATGCTCGCAGGACCCGCGGGACGCGGCGCGGCGAAGGGGTCTGCAGGACCTCGCGCCGGACCCCCACCGAGCCCCGGAGGAGGGCCGAACGGTGCAGGCACATCCGCGCCACGCGGGATTCCCGGACCGGGAATTCCAGCAGGTCCCGGCATCGGAGCCGGAATCCCACCCATAGCGGGCGGCGGGGCACTTGGGTGGCCAGCCTGTGGGCTCCTTCCCAGTCGTGCCTTTAGGTCCTTGATATCTCTGGCTTTTTTAGGCTGCTCGGACATGGTCATAGTGGGCTTCGGGGGGCAGCAAAACAAGGTCGGCTCAAGGCCGGGGAGCCGCGCGAAGGTATCCGCGCCGGCTCCGCCGTGTCAAGCCTTGGGATTTTCGGTTTCACTGAACGCCGGCACATAAACACGGCGGCTCGCACAGCGGGATGCGAGGAGCTAACGCTACCACAACCCCCGTGCTGTTGGTGATCGACAACCATGACTCCTTCACTTGGAACCTCGTGCACGGGCTCATGCGCTGGGCTCCCGACGTAGAGGTCGTCCAGAGCGACGAGGTCAGCCTGACCCAGGTTTTGGAGGCGAAACCCCGCGGGGTCGTGCTCTCACCCGGACCAGGTAGGCCAGTAGACGCCGGGGTGAGCCTAGAGCTCATAAAAGGCGCGAAACTGAGCACACCAGTGCTGGGTGTGTGCCTTGGGCATCAGGTGATATGCGAGGCCCTGGGGGCTAGCGTAGGGTTAGCCGAGCGCCCGCTGCATGGGGTGGCCAGTGCCATTCGGCACGATGGTCTCGGCCTGTTCTCGGGGTTGCCCAGTCCTCTTCGGGTGGCCCGCTACCATTCGCTCGTTGTGGCTGCGGAATCGCTGCCCAGCGAGTTGGTCCCCAGCGCCTGGTCCTCTTCGGGAGAACTGATGGGCGTGCGGCATCGCGGTCGTCCGCTCGAAGGAGTGCAGTTTCATCCGGAGTCTTTTTTGACGGAGCACGGCGATCGCATGCTCGCTCAGTTCGTCGCAAGTCTCGCGCCCCTGCCTGGGGGAGGTTAGCCTTCTGCGACTTATGGCTGAGCCAATCGATCATCTCGCGCGTATCGTCCTGCGCAAGCGTGTGGAAGTGCAGCGGCGGAAGCGTCGCGCATCGCTGTTTTCTGCCTTGGCGGACGCGAAAACGCCGGCGCCGAATCAATACGCTGAACTTCTGCGCAGACCGCAAGGCGAGCTCCCCAAGGTGATCGCAGAGATTAAGCTCCGGAGCCCGAGTGCGGGGCAGATCCGGGCGCGTAAGCCTGGAGGCCATCTCGCGATCGCCGAGGGCTACCAACGTGGCGGCGCCGCTGCTGTGAGCGTGTTGTGCGACGGAGCGGGTTTTGGCGGCTCGATCCTCGATGCGCGAAGGGTGGCCGAACGCGTCTCGCTGCCTGTGCTGTTCAAAGAATTCGTGGTGGACCCGGTGCAGATCGACGCAGCGCGGGCGGCGCAGGCATCGCTTGTGCTGCTCTTGGTGCGCGTCCTTAACGACGAGGAACTCGTGCAGATGATCGACGCGGTGCGCGCCCGTGGGCTCGAGCCCGTCGTAGAAGCCGCGGACGCGGAGGAACTCGCGCGCGCCCTGCGCACGTCCGCCACGATCATCGGCATAAATGCCCGGGATCTCCGCAGTTTTTCTGTGGACTCGGGGCATGCGGCGCAGCTCGTAGACCAGATCCCTCCCGATCGGGTGGCCGTGTTTATGTCGGGGGTGCGCACCGCGGAGGACCTCCGAAGGGTGGCGGCTTCCCGAGCGGACGCTGTTTTGATAGGCGAAGGACTGATGCGGGCGGAGGACCCAGGAGCACAGCTGGCGTCGCTGCTTTCTGAGGCTTCGAGCTAGGGCAACGACTCGCTCTCGCTTTCGCCGCGGGCTACAGTTTGTGGGTGGAAACGGTCCTTGTAACAGGTGCGGCAGGCACGGTTGGTAACTACGTGGTTGGCCTGTGTGAAGCCGCGGGCTTCAATGTCGTGGCCAACGACACGAACATGCGTGCACTTCGGCAGCCCACACGCGGGCGCATGTGTCCAGGCGATCTTACGGATCCGGACGTGCGTCAGCGCGCGCTCGCTGGGGTTGACCATGTGGTGCACACGGCTGCGCTGCTCGACGCCAGTACGGACGTAGCAAAGCTCGGAAGCGTCAATACCGATCTCGTGATGCGCCTGTACGAGGATGCCGCGAAAGCGCGCGTGAAGCGCTTCGTGCACATGTCCACGTGCATGCTGTACGCGTCCCAAGCGGGAAGCCTCTCTGAGGATGCCGAGACGATGGCACGCGGCCCTCACGGACTCTCCAAGCTGGGCGCAGAGGCTTTTTTGCGCGGCTGCGGCAAGGGCGATGGACCTATCTGGACCATCCTGCGCGCGGCTCCCGTGTATGGTCGGCGTGGTCGTCATTTTGCGGCGAGCTTGCTCGTCGTCGGACCGCTGCTCAGGTTTTTCAGTCCTGTTTTGCCGCGCTTTTCAGGCGGACCATCGCACAACTTCGTGCATGCTGAAGATGTGGCGCACGCGCTGCTGTTTGCTCTGAAGGACGGTCGTACGCACTACGGAACCTACAATGTGGCGGACGATGATCCGATGCCGTTGGGCGAGCGTATTTCCCAAACCTTCGATGCCTATGGACTCAAGACCTTGGGGCGCGGCAAGCTTCCCACGGCGTTGCTGAGTCTGGCGGAGCCCATCGCCCATACGCCCGGAGCATTGCAGGCTTTCGATACAGCAGTGCTCGGATTGTGGCGCGCCGTGTCGGTCCGACATCAGCTCAAGCCCGCGCTTCGCCCACGCCTCGATCGCGAAGCGGTTACGTTGTTCGAAGACGACCTGATCGTCGACACTTCGCGCCTGAAAGCGCTTGGCTTTGCCCCGAAGAAGGCCAGGTTTGCGGAAGGCTTTGAGGGAGTACTGCGCTGGTACCAGGCTGAAAACTGGGTGCCACGCTACTAGCGTGGTGAGGCGCGTTACGTACATGCACGCTCGCTCAGCTGGGTGCGTGCGGCAGTCGGACCTGAAAGTGTGCGCCCTCGCCAGGGGGGCTCGTCACGCTCACTTCACCATCGTGTGCGCGTATGATTTGGTCGACCAGTGCGAGCCCAAGCCCTACGCCGTGCGGTCGCTTCGAGTAAAACATGTCGAATAAATAGCCGCGTGCAGACTCTGGGATGCCGGGCCCTTGGTCCATGATGGTCCAGTACACCCACTCTGCGGTGCTCGATATGCGGATAGAGACCACGCTGCCACGTGGCGCGTGAGCGAGCGCGTTGCTCAATAGATTCCAGATGACTTGCCGTATTTGATCGCCGTCGATGAAGGCGATGATCGAGGAGCCCTCGTGCTCGACTTCGATGCGCGTGTCGACACTTCGCTCATCCCGGCGCGCGACTTCGGTCACATCGCGTGTGAGCGCAACGAGGTCCGTTCGCATGCGCGTGGGGTCTGGTGGGCGCCCCACTTGAAGCATGGTGCTCACGAGGCCATTGAGGCGGTCGACTTCACGCAGGACAATGCCGAGAAGTTTTTGATCTTCGGGCTCGATGCCTTCGCTCTCGCGCACGAGCTGAACCGAGCCTGAAATCGAGCCAAGCGGATTGCGGATCTCGTGGGCCAGCGCGGTAGCGAGTCGGCCCAAGGCGGCCAGGCGTTCTGCCCGCTCGGCCACCAGGCGCAACTCCTTGAGCTCCGTGAGGTCCTGAAAGAGAAAGAGCTCACCCGTGACCACGCCTTCGACATTCGCAAGCTGGGTCTTCGAGAAGCCGACGGGAAATGAGCTGCCGTCGGGGCGGTAGCCTGTGCACTCGGCGCGCAGGAAATGCGCACTATCGAGCTGCTCGCTCGCGAAGAATGAACTGAGTGGCAGCCCTATCATTTGATGCGGCTCGGTGCGGAAGATCTCGAGCGCCGCTGGGTTCAAGGTGCGCACCATGCCGGCCGTGTCGGTGGTCAAAAGACCACTGGCCATGGAGCGGATGATGTCCTCGTTGAGTCTTGAGAGCGTGGCCGTTTGGGCGGCGGCTTCTCGAAGGCGGCCGCCGGCTTGGTGAAGACGGCCCGCGAGATTCGTGGCGAGAAAGGCCACAAGCAGCAGGCCGAGGATGTTGGCGACCATGGTGAAGGTCACATCGGCTGGGCCGAGCAAGTAACGGGCAGCCGGTTGATCGTTCGGATAGGGCACGACGCCGTGCGCAAGCGAGAGTCCAATCCCGATGTAGAGACCGAGCGCTGCGACCGTGGCCACCTGAGCCGCGCGCTGGCTCAACACCAAGGCCGCGGAAAGCACCGTGGCGCCATACAGGAACGTGAAACCGCTCGCGGCGCCGCCAGCGATGTAGACGAGGCCGGTCGCAAGGCCTAGATCCCAGCCGATTTGGACGACGGCGACGGCCTTCAAGTGCTGCGGCCGTCGCAGACCGATGGCGAAGCCGAGAGATGCCCAATACGTCGCCAGGATCAGCGCGAGCAGGAAGCGCGGCGTGAAAGCGGAGGCTCCGTGCTCTTCGCGAAGAGCGAGCAGCATGGTGCCACCAAGCAGCAGCGTAGCGACGACCAAGCGGCCGCCCATGAGCCACGACAGGCGACGCTTGAGCTCCCGTCGTTCGTGGCCGACGGGAAGGGAAGCCATGCTCGGCCAGTCGGTGGACATGAGGAAAACGCTCCGATCAGTTCTGTTCGGAGACCTTACCTGCGATGTCGAAAATGGGCATGTACATGGCGATGAGTAGGAAGCCAACCATGCCGCCGACCAAGACCATCATCAAAGGCTCGATGAGCGAGGTCATGGCCGCGACGGCGACATCGACCTCTTCTTCATAGAAATCAGCGATCTTGTTGAGCATCTGGTCGAGCGCACCGGTTTGCTCGCCCACGCCTATCATCTGCACGACCATGGGCGGAAAAACGCCTGTTTCAGCCAGCGGCTCAGCCATCGTGCGACCCTCGCGGATCTTGTCGCTCGAGAAGCGAATCGCGCGTTCGACGATGACGTTACCCGCCGATGTGGCGACGACGTCCAAAGCATCGAGAATCGGAACGCCCGAGGCGAGCAGGGTTCCCAGCGTGCGCGTGAATCGCGCCACGGCGATTTTGCGCATGACCGGGCCCAGGATAGGCACGCTCAAGATGAACTTGTGCCAGTAGGGCTTGGTCTTTGGGTGTCGGTAGGTCGTTGAGCAGGCGTAGAAGAACAGTACGGCGACGCCGAGGATGATGGGCGCCCAGTCGAGAAAGCCGTTCGAGATGCCGATAACGAACGCGGTCAGCGGAGGCAGCTCACCACCAAAGTCTTTGAACATCGCTTCGAACGTCGGGACGACGTAGCCGAGAAGCAGTGCGCACACGCCGATGGCGATGGCCAACGTGGAAAGCGGGTAGGTGAGGGCGCCCTTTACCTGGCGCTTCAGCTTGACGTTCTTCTCGATGTAAACCGCGAGGCGGTTGAGGATCGTATCGAGAATACCGCCCATCTCACCTGCGCGGATCAGGCTGCAAAATAGGGTGTCGAAGACCTTGGGGTGCTTTGCTAGCGCGTCCGAAAAGGTGGAACCCTGTTCGACATGATTCTTCACATCCTTCAGAATCGCGTTGAATCGCGGGTTTTCCCCTTGGGCCGAGAGAATGTCGAGACACTGCACGAGAGGCAGACCGGCATCGATCATCGTCGCAAATTGGCGAATGAAGATGACGATTTGCTTTTCGTCGACCTTGGGTTGTAGGAAGTCCGGGAGCTTGAGGTTGAGCTCCTTCGGCTTCTTCTTGACCTTGACGGGGTTGAGATTTTGAGCGCGGAGTCGGCCTTGTACGCTTTCCGCGGACTCGGCTTCCATCACTCCCTTTTTTGTCTCACCCGTCCGGGCGCGCGCTTCCCAGACCCACTCCGCCATGTCGTTCGCCCTTACGGTTGAACCGCGATCCTATCAGAGTGACTTCCTCGCGGGCAATTCACTGCGCACGCGACGCTGCGGCAATTGGAATCGCTCGAGCTTGGCTCAGTGCCGCCCGCTTGGCCCCTCGAGCATGCTGTTTAGCCCGTTGGGGTCGGGGGAACGGACGAGCGCATCTTCTAGACTGATTTGTCGTTTGATGTAGGCAGAGTAGAGCGCCTGATTCATCGTCTGCATGCCAGAGGTGCCCTGCCCCGTCTGCATGATCGAATAGATTTGGTGCACCTTATCTTCGCGGATCAGATTTCGAATGGCTGCATTGGGCACCATGATCTCTTGGATCATCGCGCGCCCTGGGCCATCCGCACGCGGCACGAGCGTTTGCGTGACCACCGCCTGCAAAGTGAACGAGAGCTGTGCACGTATCTGAGACTGCTGGTGGGGCGGAAAAACGTCGATGATGCGGTTGATCGAGCCCACTGCGGTATTCGTGTGCAAGGTCGCAAATACCAAGTGGCCTGTCTCTGCGATGGTCATCGCGGCTTCGATGGTCTCGAGGTCGCGTAGCTCGCCTATCAGTACGATGTCGGGATCCTGGCGCAGCACTGATTTGAGCGCGTCTTTGAACGAGTGGGTATCGGAGTGCACCTCACGCTGGTTGACCAAGCACAGCTTGTGCGGGTGCAGAAACTCTATCGGATCTTCGATGGTCATGATGTGCTGACGCGTTTCGCTGTTCAGCTTGTCGATCATCGCGGCCAATGTGGTGGACTTGCCCGAACCAGTTGGGCCCGTGACCAAAACGAGCCCGCGTTCGAGGTTCGTGATGTCGGCAATCACGGGCGGGAGGCCGAGCTCGTCGAAGCTCAAGATGCGGAAGGGAATCGCCCGAAATGAGCCCGCAACGGCACCTCGCTGCGTGAAAATATTGGCGCGGAAACGCGCGAGGTTCTTTACGCCAAACGAGAGATCGAGCTCGTTCTTCTTCTCGAACGCGACCTTCTGTTCCTCCGTCAAGACAGAGTAACAGAGTTGTTTCGTCTCGATAGGCGTGAGCGGCGCAACCTTCAGCGGAACCAGCGAGCCATCGATGCGCAACTGGGGCGGAGAGTTCGTGGTGATGTGCAGGTCTGAGGCCCCTTTGTCAGCCATCAGACGCAGCAGCTGGTGCAGGCTGATTCGCGGGGCTTCGCCACTAGGATGCATGCCCTCCATGCTACCTGAGCTAGGGGAGCGTCCCAACGCTTTCTGTTCAGGGATGTTCGGCGCGCGCTACTGCACCAAAGCGGCGAGCGGACTCTAGAGGTCGACCTTCGTCCAGCGGCCGCGATTCATCCAATCGCGATTGAGGGCGCGCGTGACGGTGCGCGCCGCGGACCATGCGGCCAAGAAGCTGCCCTCGAGTCCGAGGCCGGGTACGACTTGCTCGTTGCACAAAAGGAGGCGCTTGATCGGGGTGCGAATCGGTAACGCGCACGTGCCGTGTATGTCGGTGCGCGGAAACTCGTACACGACGGGCATCGTGTCGGGGCCGCGTGTCCAATGATCGGGTGGCATCTCGTAGGTCCCAGACGCTACGTGGAAAATGCCTCGACCATCGTGCGGCGAATCTACAATTTCCAGGTGCGAACGGATGAAGGGCGAGAGCTTGTCGAGCGACACCAGGATGCGCTCGCGCAGGGTGGCGAGTTCCTGCTCTTGTACCTCGGGGGCCTGGGCGCGCAGTAAGGCTTCGACCGTCAAGAGCGCGCGTTTTCCATCAGGCAAGAGGTCGGCTTCGAGACGTAGGGCGTGCTCTCCGTCGAGGGAGAGGTCGCTGCCGATGAGAAAGACGTTGCGGCCCATGCCGTCGGGCAACGCGGCGGCTTTGACTAACAAGTTGAGCGTGTAGCGGAAGTAGCGCACGCGTGGTTGGCCGAGCTCGTCGAGCATTCCGTCGAGCTCGGAACGGTCCGAGAGCAAGCGTCCCAGGCGGTGCACGGGCACTCCGTTCAACACGAAATGGCAGCCGACTTCCTCATCGCTGGGCGAGAGTCTCACGCTCTCCACGCCGCGCCGTTTCACGATGATGCGCTCTACGCGGTCGTGCAGTCGCACTTCGCCGTTGTGCGTGCGAATGCTCTCGATCAACAGCTCGAACAGTGCGCTCAATCCACCGTCCGAGAGCTCGGCGGCGTGTAACCAGCTGCCGAACAGGCGCAACGTGCGCTCGTGATGCTGTTCGCTCAGCGCGCTGCCGTCGGCAAATCGGACGGCTGTGTGGACGAGGCGCCGGAACGGATGTTCGTCTGGAAGCTCGCTGAGTGGGTTTCCCACGTCGCCGAGGCTGAAGGGATGGTGCAACGACGCACGTGCGAACTCGCGGCGCTCGAAGAACCCGGATGGCGGCCAGGTGAGGTCCTTGGCGACCAAACGATTGATGCCTTCCCACGCGCGCTGAGCGTTGCGCATGTAGTCGTCCGCAGTGCGACGCACGGAAGGAAACTCGCGTTCAAGCTCGCGGCTTACCTTTTCGACATCGGTACGGAAGTCGAGGCGATGGCTCGGAAGGACTGCTTGAAATGCAGGGGTCAGCGGCTTGATGCGGCGCTGAACGAGGTGCTTGAGGGCAAGCTCGGCGAGCACGCGTGCAACGGCAGGGGAGTCTGCGGCGGTCAGGGTAAAGGGGGTGCGCGGAAAGCGTAGACCCCCGACGTCGTAGCTTGGAAGCGGCTGCCCCTGCGCCACAACGAGCACACGGAAACCGCGCTTTGCCAGTAGGCCCGAAGCAAGCAACGTAGGTAGGTTGAGACCGACCAAGACGGCGTCGTAGAAATTCTTGGCCCCCACGCGCGCTAACCTCGAATCGGGGGCCAGACGAACGGTTCGCAGGGCAGCGCCGGCAAAGCCTCGGTGTAGCGAGGCCCGTCTTCGAGCGTGTAATGGCCTTGGGCGATGGCATCGACCACGCCAGGCAACAGGCGGTGCTCTGCGGTTTGGATGCGAGCGTGCAGCGTGGTGGCGTCGTCGCTCGGGAGCACTGGGACCGCAGCCTGCGCGAGGATGGGGCCTGTATCAACGCCGGCGTCGACGATGTGGACCGTGCATCCGCTCAGGGTCACTCTCGCAGCCACAGCTTGCGCCGGCCCATCCTTGCCTGGAAATGCAGGCAGAAGCGCAGGGTGGACGTTGATGATGCGTCCCCGAAAGCGCTGCAACATGGCTGGACCGATGAGGCGCATGAAGCCTGCTAGCACGACGAGCTCAGGCGAAAATTCCGAAAGTGACGCAGCCAGCGCCTGGTCCCATGCGGACCTGTCGGTATACGAAGCGTAGGCGACTGCGCGCGCTGGGATGCCGCGCTCTTCTGCATACGCGAGTGCTGGGGCTGAAGCACGGTCTGACAACACGCAGGCGATTTCCGCATGACATGTGCCGCGGTCGATGGCGGCGCACAGTGCGCGCAGATTCGAGCCTTGGCCGGACACCAAAACCGCAAGCTTCAGGGGCCCGCTTCTCACTTGAGAATCACGCGCGGCCCGCCCTCCTGGGCGGCAACTACGCGACCTACGCGCTGTACGGTTTCGCCCGCTTCTTCGAACGCTCGCTGCACCTGATCGACGGTTTCTGGCGGGACACAGGCCACAAGTCCCAGGCCCATATTGAAGGTCCGATACATTTCCGCGTCGTCGGTGCCCGCGAGCTCTTGGATGAGCCCGAAGATGGGAGGCCGCTTCCACGCGCTCGTCTCAAGCTCGATGGCCACGTTCTTGGGCAACACGCGCGGCAGGTTCTCGGGCAGGCCGCCCCCTGTGATGTGGCAGAGAGAATGAATCTCGCCCGCAGACAACGCAGACAGTATCGACTTCACGTAGATGCGGGTGGGGCGCATCAGTGCATCGACCAGTTTTTCGCCCAGGGCAGGGTGTTCGGCCTGAAGGTCTAAGCCGCCCCGCTCGAGTAGCGCCTTGCGTGCGAGGGAATAGCCGTTGGAGTGCAGGCCCGACGAGGAGATGCCGAGCACGACATCGCCCTCGCGCACCTTCTTGCCATCGACAATCGCGCTCTTCTCGACGACCCCCACGGCAAAGCCAGCCAGGTCGTACTCGCCTCCGCCGTAAAAACCCGGAAGCTCGGCGGTCTCACCGCCCAAAAGCGAGCAACCCGCCTGATGACAGCCCTCGGCGATGCCTTCGATGACTTGGGCCGCGCGGTCCACCTCGAGCTTACCGGTGGCAAAGTAATCGAGGAAAAACAGCGGACGTGCACCCGTGGTCGCGACGTCGTTTACGCACATGGCCACGAGGTCGATGCCGACTGTGCGGTGGCGATCTGCGAGAAACGCTACCTTCAGCTTGGTGCCCACGCCATCGGTCCCGGAGACCAGGATGGGTTCCTTCATGCCGAGCGGAAGGCCACATAGACCAGCGAAACCGCCGATGCCTCCAAGCTGCTCCGCAATGCGCGTGCGCTCCGCGAGGGGTTTGATGCGTCGTACGAGCTCGTCGCCGGCGTCGATATCGACCCCTGCGTCACGGTAGGAAAGGCCACTCATCGCGCGCACCGTATGCCGCAGGTTCTCGCGCGTCAAACGCGC
>CAZEWA010000015.1:0-45937 GCA_964515685.1 uncultured Polyangiales bacterium
GGAGCTCGGCATGGTTTCCGTGGGCATCTCACTCGAGCCGGGTGCGGAGACCTTCGTGAGGCTTGAACACGATGCGGGAAGCGCTGCGGCATTGCCTGTCCGCGTGCGGGCCATCGTCGACTATCGCGACCCTGCAGCGCAGCCGTCTGCAACACTCAAGGGCAGTGTGCGTGAGTGCCGAGAGGACAACAATGAGCTCGAGATTCCGGTGGTGGCCAAGGCGGCCATGCCCGAGCTTCGGGTCAGTGTGAGTGCCGAGAGTCCTCGCTGTCCCAATCCATCGCTGCGGGTTCTCGTCGCCAATGACAGCGACATCGCTGCGAACAACGTAAAAGTGCGGCTGTATGCGGGCAATCCGGCTGCGGGCGGACTTGCACTCGCGGAACACACATTTGCGAACATCCCAGCCCACGGTCAAGAGACCCATGATCTCGAGGTGAACATCGATGGGCGCCTCGTGAGCGTGCATGCAGTGGTCGACCCGGATCAACAGATTGCCGAGTGCGACGACAGCAACAACTCGGACGTGGTGCCCGTGGATTGCAAGGTCATCTTGTACTGAGTGTTCAGAGCGTGGAGAACCGCCTTGTTCGGCGGGGTCGCGCTCAGGCGTCCAGGGAGAACGGTGTGAAGTTGGTGTCCGTATCGAAGTGGTCTTCGCCTTCAGCGCGCTTCAGGGCAGAGACGATGCGATAGGTGATGGGCGTGAAGGCCACCTCCCAGCCTACCTTGATCAAGTAGTTCGCACCCATGACCTTGAGCAGCAAGTCGTCGTCCCACAGGCCGTAGAAGGCGAGGGGGTAGAAGACCAGGGTATCGCAGGCTTCGCCGATGATTGTGGAGCCGATGGTGCGCAGCCAGAGCATGCGGCCTTGGGTTCGAATCTTGAGCTTGGCGAGCGTAAACGAGTTGGCAAATTCGCCGCAAAAGTAGCCGATGAGCGAGGAGCCGGCGGTGCGCCAAGTGGAGCCGAAAGCGGCCTCGATGGTTGCTTGGCCCTCCCATCCATCGGCGGGTGGGATGTTGACGATCACGAAGCTCATCACGGATGCGAACGCGAGGGCCGCGAAACCCGCCCAAACCACGCGGCGTGCGCGCGCGTAGCCGTAGACCTCGGTCAGCACATCACCGAACAGATAGCTGATGGGAAAGAAGAGGTTGCCTGCACCAAAAGTGAGCGTGGTGCCGAACAATGTGACTTGCGTGGCCTTGCTCACGCCTATCAGGTTTGCGCACAGGAGTACGCAGACGAAGGCCGCCATGATCAGGTCGTAATACTTGCTGACGCGTGGCGTCGCGGGGGTCCCCATGCGCGGAGTATAGGCGCGGGTGGAGAAGGCGCAGCGGGTCTTACATCGGGCGGCGTTCGCGTGGTTTAGCGGCTGCTTTCGCTCGACTGCTCGCTCGATTGCTCGTGCGGTTGGGGCGGAACCGCGGATGGACGGTCGAGGAGTTGGCCTGCGGTGCCTATCACCACGCCCCCTGCGGGCACATCGTGTAGCACCACGGCGTTTGCGCCGATGGCCGCCTCATCGCCCACGTGGATATGCCCCAGAATCTTGGCACCTGCTCCCACGTTGACGCCGCGGCCCAGCACCGGTGCGTCATCCAAGCGGTCCATGCGGCGGATGCCGAGGGTCACGCCCTGCCGCAGGATGCAGTCATCTCCGATAATCGTGCTCCCGTGCACGACGATGCCGTGTTGATGCTCGAATACAACGCGACGCCCCACTCGGGCGGTGTAGGGAACTTCGATGCCGTAGAAGTTGCGCACAGCTACGAACATGGCGTTGTACAGCGCACTTAGAGGCATGCGCAGCGGCCTTGGGCCGACTTTCATGCGCCAAACGCCGAAGCGGTACACCGCCATGGCTTGGAAGCCAGGGCGAGTCCAATCCTTACCGTGGGTATCGTAGTCCTCTTTGACGAGTGTCCAGAGGCCGGGATCACGCAACTGCGACGACGACATCCGTGCACTTTAAGCCGTTTCCATGGCGTTCGCTACCACGGAAGCGGCGTGTGCCAGATAGGTCAGGCGTCTTCGTACAGACGTGCCAGAGTGACTTCTACCGCCACGCGGCAACCCGGTTCGACCCCGCGCAACAAGCTGCTTCGGCGTGGAAACTGTGCGAAAAGCTCGCCTGCGCCATCGAGGTGGGTCGTGACCTTCACACGGTCGCCCAAAGCAGACATGTGCTTGACCGTTGCGATGCCTGCGTCATCTCGCCACATCTTCAGGTCGTAGGTGCGAACCAGCGCGCGCACCAGGGTGCCGGCTTTATGGCCGTCGGCGGGAATGCACAGGGCCCCGATGCGGGCGTGGCCGTTTTCCACGACGCCGCGCAAGGTGTTCACGTCGCCCACGAACTCGTTGACGAACGCTGTCTCAGGCTGATCGAGGATCTGGGTCGGCGTGCCAGCCTGTTCGATGCGCCCCTTGTGCATGACCACTACGCGGTCGGCGACCTCGAGGGCTTCTTCTTGGTCGTGCGTGACGAGCACGGTGGTGACGCGTAGCTCGTCGTGGAGCTTGCGCAGGCGTCGCCTGAGCTCTTCGCGTACGCGCTGGTCGAGCGCTCCAAACGGCTCGTCGAGCAACAGGACCTTCGGTTCCACAGCGAGTGCTCGCGCGAGCGCGACACGCTGCCGTTGGCCTCCCGAAAGCTGCCCCGGAAACCGTCCGGCGAGCCCCTCGAGCTGCACGAGTGAGAGGAGCTGCTCGACCTTGGTTTGGATTTTAACTTCTCCGGGCCTGCGATCACGCGGCAACACGCGCAGGCCGAAGGCCACGTTCTCCGCGACGGTCATGTGCTTGAAAAGCGCGTAGTGCTGAAAGACGAAGCCTACGCCGCGATCGCGCACGCGCGCATCCGTGGCATCTTCGCCGCCGAAGTACACCTGGCCTTGGTCCTGGGCTTCGAGGCCGGCGATGATGCGCAGCAGTGTGGTCTTACCTGAGCCTGAAGGACCGAGCAGGGCGACAAGCTCGCCCGTGTCCACGTGGAGGCTTACGCCGTCAAGGCCCGTGACCTGCCCCCAACGCTTGGAGACGTCGCGTACTTCGATGCTCATTGGGATACTTTCTTTCTCTCGATCAGCTTCTTGACGATGAGCGCGACCACCGAGACCAAAGTGAGCAGAGAGGCCACCGAGAAGGCGCCCACTTGGTCATATTCGTTGTAGAGAATCTCTACGTGCAGCGGCAGGGTGTTGGTAAGTCCGCGCACGTGGCCAGAGACGACGCTGACGGCTCCGAACTCACCCATGGCGCGCGCCGTAGCGACGACGACTCCGTATACGAGGCCCCACTTGATGTTGGGTAGGGTCACGCGGAAGAACACGTGAAAGCCGCTTGCTCCCAGCGTGACAGCGGCAAGTTCTTCTTCGTTGCCCTGCGCCTGCATGAGCGGGATGAGCTCGCGCGCCACGAAGGGAAAGGTCACGAACAATGTGGCGAGGACAACACCCGGCACCGCGTACACGATGCGCATGTCGTTCTCGATGAAGAACGGCCCAAACCAGCCGCGTGAGCCGAACAAGAGCACGAACAGCAAGCCGGCGATGACGGGTGAGACCGTGAACGGCAGGTCGATGAGCGAGATGAGGAGCGCCTTGCCGCGGAAGTCGAACTTCGTGATCGCCCAGGCAGCGACGACACCGAACACGGCGTTGAGCGGCACGGCGATCACGGTGGTGATGGCGGTGAGCTTCAAGGCGGAGATCGTGTCTGGATGCGAGATGGCGGCCCAAAAGGGCGCGAGGCCCTTGGCGAGCGCCATGCTGAGCACCGCAAACAGCGGGACCACGACGAGCAGGCCCATCAAGAGTACCGCGACGAGCAGGAGTACGAGGCCTGCGCCTTCCGGTTTATCGGAACGCACGAGGGAAGCGTGCTGGTTCATCCTGGAGACCCTCCAAGCTTCTTTTCTAAGGAACGCTCAAGCAGCTGAACCGTCAGGAGTACGACCAAGGCGACGACAAGCATGGCCGCACCGATCACGGCCGCGCCAGCGTAATCGAACTGCTCGAGCTTGCTCACGATGAGTAGTGGCGCAATCTCGGTGCGCATGGGCATGTTGCCCGCGATGAACAAAACCGAGCCGTATTCGCCCACCGCGCGCGCGAAGGACAGCGCGAAACCTGTGCCGATGGCCGGCGCCAGCATGGGCAAAAGCACACGCCGGAAGGTCTGAAACTTGGTGGCTCCAAGCGAGGCCGAGGCTTCTTCGAGCTGCGGATCGATCTCTTGAATCACAGGTTGCACCGTACGCACGACGAACGGCATCCCCACGAACGTGAGTGCGATGACGATGCCGAAGCGTGTGAACGCGACGGGCATGCCGGCCGCGGTAGCGTATGAGCCTAGCCAACCATGCTCCGAGTACACGTAAGTGAGCGCGATGCCCGCCACCGAGGTGGGCAGAGCAAAGGGCAGATCTACGATGGCGTCGAGTACGGTGCGGCCGTAGAAGCGGTAGCGAGCGAGTACCCACGCCACCAACGTGCCGACAAAGGTGTTGAGGATGGCTGCGGTGAGGGCCGCGCTAAACGAGAGTGTCAGCGCTGCGAACGTACGCGGCGCCATCACGATGGCCCAAACCTCGGCAAAACTGAGCGTGTAGGCGCGTGCCAAAAGGGCGCCCACAGGGATGAGTACCAGGGCGCTCAGGTAGAAGATCGTAAATCCGAGCGTCGGAAAAAGACCCGGCAATACGCGCGGCTTTCCCAGCACGCGCGCGAGCGGCGCGAGGGATTTGCGTGCGGCTGCCCGCGTCCGCTCCGAGACGACCTGACTCATCCCCCACCGCCCGGAACGTAGAGCTGGTCGAAGGTGCCGTTGTCCATGAAGTGCTTCTTTTGCGCAGCCTGCCAGCCGCCAAACACCTCGTCGACGGTGAACAGCTCAAGCTTGGGGAACTCGCTCGCGTACTTCTCGAGCACCGCCTGCGAGCGCGGACGGTAGTGGTGCTTGGCGATGATTTCCTGAGCTTCTTCGGAGTACAGATGCTGCAGATAGGCCGTGGCAATTTCGCGCGTGCCGTGCTTGTCGACATTCTTGTCCACGATGGTTACGGGCGGCTCCGCCAGGATGCTCAGCGAAGGCGTGATGACCTCGAACTTGTCTGCGCCCGATTCCTTGAGGACGAGCTGCGCTTCGTTTTCCCAGGAAATCAGCACATCCCCGATGCCGTTCTGGACGAAGGTAGTCGTCGCGCCCCGTGCGCCCGAGTCGAGCACCTTCACGTTCATGTAGAGCTTTTTCAAGAACGCCTTGGCATTCTCTTCGGTGCCACCAGGTTGCTTGAGCGCAAAGCCCCAGGCTCCGAGGTAGGTCCAGCGCGCGCCACCCGAGGTCTTGGGGTTGGGCGTAATCACGGCCACGCCAGGCTTCACCAAGTCGTTCCACTCGCGGATGCCCTTGGGGTTGCCCTTGCGCACCAAGAACACGATGGTCGAGGTATAGGGCGAGCTCTTGTCTGCAAGACGGGCTTGCCAATCCTGAGGAATCAGCTTGCCCTGCTCGTACAGGGCGTCGATATCGTAAGCGAGGGCCAGCGTCACGACGTCGGCTTCGAGCCCGTCGATCACTGCGCGAGCTTGTTTGCCGCCGCCGCCGTGGGATTGACGAACCGTCACGGATTGGCCCGTTTTCTTTTGCCAGTCTGCACTGAACGAGCGGTTGAATTCTTCGTAGAACTCGCGCGTCGGGTCGTAGCTGACGTTGAGCAGCTCCACGTTCTTCTTCGCCTTGCCCGTGGCGTCTTCGCCGCCTGAACCTCCGCATGCCGTGAGAGCCACGGTGAGGGCGTAGGCGAACGCTACGCCGATGCGCGAAGCTTTGCGGGGGAGCAATGATACGGATGGTGCGGTCATGTTCGATGTACCTGGGTTCAACCTGGGTCAGAAGTGGGGGTCAAAATGTGGCGTCGAGCTGCGCGCGAACTGCGTGGCGCGGCTCATGGGTGACGCGGTCGAAAATGTAGAAGTAGTCGGACTGCACCTTGAGGGCATGGCCGTTGAGATAAAGGTTCAGTCCTGCGCCCACTTGCCGCCCGCTTTTCTGGGCGAGGGTCGTTAGTTCAGGATCCGTGCCAGCCATCGCGTACAGGTCGTCCCAGCGCGCGGTCACCTCGACTTTGTCGGTGAGCATCTGGCCGGCTTGAACGAAGTATCCATGGCCCGAGCGTGAGTACTGGGTCGCTTGGGTCATATCGACGGTGCGGATGTACCGATCTCGGTTAGCCTCGCGCCGCACGTACTCGGTGAGCAAGGAGAAGCCTTTGCACTTGAAGTGGAGGTCGGCCGCGAGGTGGGTGTAGTTGAAGGTTCCGAAGGTGTAGGTGGCGCCGTAGGTGCTCTGGGCACGGTCGGTGCGGTAGTTGTACCCGCCCGCGACGCCAATCCCGAGCCGGGGCCGCTTCGAGCGCGACAGGTCCGCTTCCTGGTCGTAGTCCTCAAAGACGCCGAAGGGTTTCACCACCAGGCGTCCGATGGCCAGCATGCCGGCGCGCTGGGGGCCGTATTGATTCTTGAAGTCTGCGACCCGATTGCGGCCGTCGCCGCCACCTAAGAACAGGTGGTATCCGAGGCGCGAGCCCCAGCCGAGCAAGTCCTTCGACGACAGCATCATGCCCACGTCGCGGTCGAGCGTCAGCTCGCGGACGACTTGCTGACGGTCGACGAACTGCAGGGCGAACTCACGGATGGTGCGCGCTCTATCGAAAGGCACGAAGTACTGACCCACGCGGACTTCCAGGTCGCGGTGCTTCACGTACTCGACGTAGGCGTCGAAGATGGGCGAGGCGCTGTCCTTTTCGAAGTCGCCCGCGCCGAATGCGAGCTGGATCGTGTACTTGAAGTCTTGGGAGAACACGTGGCCCTGAACGAACAAGCGCAGGGTTTTCACCTGAACTTCGTTGGTGCTCTCGCCGGTCGCTGCGTCGTATTGATAGGTCTCACGCAGCTGCATGCGGGAGCGCAGGGTGAGCGAGTTCAGGCCGTCGGCGCTGGTGACGGTCAGTCCCTTTCCGGGGGCGACGGCGACTGTCGGAGCCGACACAGGAATGGCTGCGGCGGCCGGCATGGCCGAGGACGGGGTGGCTTCGACGACGTCGGCAGCCTGGCCAGGGGTAGGGCGCGAGAGAAAACACAGCACCAAGATAAGGAACAGGAAGCTATTCTTGAGGGAGCTATTCTTGAGTGATTCACTGGGTATTGTCGGGAACACGCTCACGGCTTCGGCGATAAGCACGGACCGGGCCACCCGTTACCAATCCTGGTAAAACCCGTGAAATACCGTTGTTGCCGTGGAGTTTACTGGCTGTCGATCACGGCACGGTTTCTGCCTAGGGAATCGTTCTGGTGAGATTTCAAGGACGTTCTTTGAAATATCACGGTGGTATATCACGGAACCTGTGACATATGCTGGATGGCGTGGACATTCCTCTACCTCTATGGCGTGAAATCTGCCGGCACCCGGAGATAAGCGGGGCACTAAGCAAGCTCGTCCCGCACCTTCGGCAGGAGCTTCCGCTCAAGGCCGTGTTGGTTCGTCGCTTCGAACTCAACCGTCGCCAGCTGGAGACGGTGGCGGAGGAAGCGCGTGACCCGCGATCCCTTCCTCAACATGCGCACAACGACTACAGCGAAGCGCAGCTAGAAACGGTGCTGGTGTTTTGTCGTGAGGGCCGAGTCCTTACAGGCAAGCCCCATGAGAACGCGCTTTTGGGAGCGCTCGTGCCGGCGGGTTTCCACGGGGAGCTCATCGTAGGTCCACTCAACGACGAAGAAGGTCCGCAGGGCGTTCTCGTGTTGGTGGCAGACGAGCAGTTCAATGAAGCCCACGTGCGTAAGGCTCAGGGGTTGCTTGAGCCGTTTCGTTTGGCGCTCGAAAACGACAGGCGCTTCAACGAGCTTGCGCGCCTGCGTGAGGCGGTGGAAGCGGACAACCGCGCGCTGCGTTCGCGCCTCGAGCGTCAGGATATCGTCGAGACCATCGTGGGCGGCGACAGCGGCCTGCGTGAGGTCACCGAGCGCATCGCGCAGGTCGCTGTCACCGATGTGCCGGTGCTTGTGTTTGGTGAAACAGGCACAGGTAAGGAAGTTGTGGCGCGGGCGATCCACGCGCGTTCGGAGCGCGCCAAGGGCCCTATCGTATGCGTGAACTGCGGCGCGATTCCGCCTGGCCTCGTGGACTCGGAGTTGTTCGGGCATGAGCGCGGCAGCTTCACGGGTGCTTCGGGTACGCGCAAGGGTTGGTTTGAGCGCGCCGACGGCGGCACGTTGTTTCTCGACGAAATCGGCGAGTTGCCCCTCGATGCGCAGGTGCGCCTGTTGCGCGTACTGCAAGAGCGCATGTTCGAACGGGTGGGTGGCACGCGCTCTATCCACGTGGACGTGCGCGTGGTCGCAGCCACGCACCGAAACCTCGAAGACATGGTGCAAGCGGGCACTTTCCGAGAAGACCTCTGGTATCGTCTGAGTGTCTTTCCGGTCGCCTTACCGCCCTTGCGCGAGCGTCTGAGTGATATCCCGGCGCTTGCGGCACACTTTGCGTGGCGTGCAGGGAAGCGCCTGGGCGGCGCGCCGCTCGTTCCCTCCGAGACCGACGTGGAGCTGCTCATCGGCTATGAATGGCCGGGCAACGTGCGTGAGCTTGCCGCGGTCATCGAGCGCGCCGCGATCTTGGGCGGCGGGAAAAAGCTCAACGTTGCAGCCGCGCTCGGAGTGCGTGCAGTGAACCGACCGAGTGGGCCTCCGCCTGCAGGTCCGGGGGTAGGGCCGGCGTTCGCGTTTCAGGCGCCGGGCACCGCCAACGGCCACGGCGGACACAATGGGCACGGACCGGCTCATGGCCTTGCCACTGGGAATGGCCACAGCAACGGCCACGGAAATGGTCTCGGGCAAACGAGCGGTCTGGGACAGGCGAGCAGTCACGGAGGGGCTCTGGGAGCGTTGAGTGCGCATGGTGGTCTCCAAGTCATCTTGCCTGCGCCGAGTAGCGACGAGCCGTTCCACACGCTCGATCAAGCCATGGCGAAGCACATCGAGCGCGCGCTCGAGGCGACCCAGGGCCGCATCGAAGGTAAGGGCGGCGCGGCCGACCTACTCGACATCAATCCCCACACCTTACGCTCGCGCATGAAAAAGCTGGGCGTGGAGTGGAACCGCTTCCGCAACGGCCGCGCGTGAGGTAAGCAGGCCTTCAGGTCTGCGCCTTTTGCGTGTCTGCGGAGGCTGGCTCTGCCATCAGCAACCGGTTCTTGGGTGTGATGTCGGCCGGGATGAGCTGTGTGTGCACGGCATAGCCCAAGGCACGTAGCTTGAGCGCACGCGTGGCGTCGATGGCGAGGCTCACGTCCATCCATGGCGAGAGCTCGCCTGTATCGCAGGTCTCGTCGTCGTGGCAGCAGGGTAAGACGGCCACGCGCGCTCGGGCATGCACCGCGCGTTCGAGGACCAGGTCGGTCAGGGCGCCACAGGCATGCACCGACACCACCACGTCGCTCGCCTGCAGTGCGACTGCCTCGAGAGGCTGCTCGAGGAAGCTGATGCGCCCTGTTAGCTGCGGGAAACGTAGTGACAGCGCGTCGTAGAGCTTGCGGGCGCTTTGGGGCAGTCGGGTGTCGACCGCCAGTGCGGACTCGCTGCGGTCGTCGAGCAGTAACATCAGGCAGGCAGTGAGGCCGTGACCCGCAGCGAGATCCACGATGCGCCCGCCTCGAAAACGGCGTCGCACGCGCCTGGCTACCGCGAAGGACTCGTACAGCTCTTTGCGGGGTAGGCAGTGGGCCTCGCATACCACGCGCGCGATGCGATGAAACAGGGTCTCTTCGGGGAAGCGCGGCAGGTCACGTGGAGAGAGCCAGGAGCGACTCGACGGGTCGAAGGACATCTGGCCCGTGTGATGCGAAACGGCGTGCGGCCCGTCAAGCGCAGCAGGGGCTCAGGGTGCCACGACGGGGCTCAGCCAGGGTACATCGGTCGCACTCGGTGCCATGGGGGCCCAGGCGTCGTCGTCGAGGCGCTCGAAATCCTTGGTGATCGTCTCGTGGTAGGCCGAGGCCAGGCCCGCGTAGGCGCGCGGCCCCATGCAGGTGTCGACGGTGACGACCATGAGTCGCGGATTGCCAGTGGCCACGTGCAGCACATGGCCTACCGGGGCTCCACCTTCATCCGTGGGCTGCGTGTGAACGTCTGCGATGGTCGGGTCGTACGCGATGGACTTCGCGTTGGTGAAGAACAAGTCTGCATACCAACCCTCGGAACCATCTGGGCCGGCACAGCCTGACCTGGGGGCCACGGCGTGATTGATGAACGCAAGCTGCGCTTCGTTGAACGGCTCGCCTATGCGTTGTTGCGCTGCCATGCTGCGCAGGATGCTGGCGACATTGGCTACCTTGTCGAAGTAGGTCGCGATATGGTTTGCGAGCCAGGATTTGCCTTCAGCGAGCACCGACAGTTCCTTGCCGTAGGCCGCAAAGGTCTCGATGGCCGCGAAGAACGCAGGATAGGGCTCGACGTAGGCATCCGGAAACTCGCACTCGGCGCCGTCTGTGTAGGACTGCTTGGCGTACAGGATGGTGTCGTGCCGTAGCTCTGCCCAGGACGCGAGCTGCGTGTTGAGTACACGACGACCCCAGCCATCTGTGTGCGCGATTTCAGGCAAGCCCTCATGGTCCTCTGCCTTCTGAGTCGGCGAGAGCGTGCGCAGTGCGTAGAGCCAGTGATTGTAGAGGTTTTTTTCCCAGAACGGCGCCTCGTGAGCGTCGACTAGGATGCGCGTGGATTCGAGGTTCGGCGCGTAGGCATACGTCTCGAGCTGTTTGCCTAGAAGCGCGGCTGCGCTGTCGTTGCCGAGCGCCGCGAAGGCCACGTCGAGTGGGTCGGGCATCATGCGCTGCGCTTTGGTGCGCGCCCAGGTCACGTTCGAGAACACATGGGAGTCGATGACGTAGCGCTGTCCAAATAACATGAAGGTGCGCGACAGGGGCAGCTCTTCGCCGCTGACGTTGATGATGAGCTGACTTGCGATTTCCTGTGTGCCGTAGCCACCTGCGATCAGGGCTTGTGCAATCTTTTCGTCGCTCAGCTCACTCGTCTTGCCGCCAGCGCTCTTCAGTGCCGAAAGCAGTGGGTCGACCTCTTCGAGCACCATGTTGTCGCTCTCGCCTACGAAAGAGCGGATCACGCGTTCGATGGTTTTGTATCGCGCGAGCAGCGGCGCATCGAGCAAGGAGCGAATGGCCAGCATGGCGTCGAACTGCCGGCGCCGAAAGACTTGCGAGCCGTCGCCTAGCGTCTCGATCAGGCGAAAGTCCGTGCGGCCAAGCCACATCATGCTGCGAAAATAGGCCTCGAGTAGGGGGTCGTCTTTGTAGTGACCGCGAACGGTGAACTGCGAAAAATCGATGTCGCGTGCCACACCGAAGAGCTTGGATTCTTTGGTGCCAGTTGCGCTGTTGGCGAGGGCTACAAATGCTTGAATGGCGCTGCTCGCTTCGGCGGTCGCGCCTGTGCCGGGCTCTGTCTTGAGCAAGGCCTCGGCGACGCCCAGGAAAACGTCCAGGTCGTGCTTGTCTTGAGCAGACAGGGAGGACGACGCAAGGTTTGCGCGCATGCCCTGCAACAGCGCCGTGAGCTCGGGCACCAAAAGGTCGCGCTCGAACGCTTGCAGGATGTCGTCGTACGAGGTGTGGATGGCGCTCAAGATAGAATCGGCGGAAATGAAGACCGGAAGGTCCGCCATGTAGATGTTTGTGTAGCCGTAGGTGAACGTCGGGAAGGCCGTGGCACGTGAGATCACGAGGCCGCGTTGCTTGAGGACGTCGAGATCTGCAGGGCGCAAGGCGAGCGGCGAGGCTTGGATGAGGCTGAGTCCTGCTGCGTCTGCGGGGTCGTACGTGAGATCCTTCGTGGCGACCGCGTGCTTGGCCAGTAGCTCGCTGTCGGTGATGTTTGCGACCTCAGCCAGTGCTTGCTTGAGCTTGTTTAGCACGGCCGTTTGATCGGGAGCCAAGGTAAGGTCGACGTCGGTTCCCTTGTCCTGGTGTTCCTCGCCAGGCGGTTTGTGGGGATCTGCGGAGCCGCTGGGGGCCTCCTTCGAGGAGGGCTCACTGCATGCTGCCGAAGCAACGAGAAGCAGACTACACGCGATGCGAAGATCTCTAAGGGCCACGGTGCCTCCAGCCACGTGCGGATCACTCCGCCGTACTCATACCGCTCACAGCAAGTGCCATGCCGGCGTGTTGTGCGGAGAATGTCGCAAAAAAGCGTACAAACCTGAAGACGTTTTTGGAAATGGCGCTGGCACAGACCGGCACAGCTCCTCAACAACCACGCAATCTGGCTCGCTTCGGGGCGGACCGCACTTGGGTGACTCGAAGTTATGAGGCCCGAGCGGTCACGCTTCCCGAATGGAAAGCGCTCAGGCGCTCTTCTTGGCGCGTATCTTCAGGCGAATGACCACGTCGTCCTTGATGAGGTCGTCGGGCATACCCGGGTACACGATGCCGAAATCCTTACGGTTGAACTTGAACTCCGCGTCGACAGACACGGCATCGCCCGTGGCATCGATCTTCGCAGGGAACGAGATGGTCTTCGTTACGCCGTGCAGCTCGAAGTTGCCGGTGACGATGTGCGTCGCATCGCCCGTGCCGGGCGCGACGCTCGTTGAAGCGAACACGGCCTTCGGGAACTTCGCCACATCGAGCAACTCTTCCGACTTCAGATGCCCGGTGAGCCGTTCGGTGTCGGAGGTGATGGAGCTGACGTCGATGCTCACGTGCACCGCACCCTGCTCGATCTTGCCGTCCGGGATCTGAATCGAGCCCTCGAAGGAGCCAAAGCCGCCGTCGTGGGATTGCGTGATTTTGGAGCCGACGAAGGCGATGGTGGAGTCGGTATTCGAGAACGGATAGACCGCCGCGCCCTCGATGTTGGCTGCCTTCGGGGCTGCGGTGGAATCCGAGACGGCCGCTGCGGCCTTGCCTTCAGCAGCCTTGTCGCCGTCGCAGCCCGCAGCACCTGCGAGCATCAAAAGGCAAACCAGTCCGACATGCGATTTCATGGGTTCTCCTAGGCGAACGTGAGCGGCGTAAGTTTCGCGCGCGGGTTCGCGTTGTGTGGCGCGAGACGCGCCGAGACCTGAGGTCAAAGCCCCATGCTATCGGCGTAAATGTGGGTTGGCAAACTTAGGGCGGCACTAGGAGGGCCGTACGCCCCCGGCGCCCAGTGTTCAAGGCGGCGTGCTTTGCCCGGCTCCGAGGGCTCTCAGAGGTCGATTGAGAGGCCGGCTTGCGTTGTGGGATAGTGTGGGAACTTCTTGTAATACAATGAACGTAAAATGATCTTGACGGGCCAGCGCAGAAAGCTTAGTACAAGTGTACGCACAATCGTTTGAGCAAGTGTACGAACGAGCGTACGCGAACTAACGGTTTTGGTTCCGAGCACTTGGAGATGAACATGGCTGCTTCTTTCGAAAAACTAGCTGTCTCCTCGAAGCCCCAAGGCCTGCTTTCTCGCCCACTCGGTCGCACAAAGTCGCTCTTGAAGAGCAAGCTCGTCGCGGCGCTCGCTTATCCCCACCCCGTTGACCACTACCTCGAGCTTGTCTCACCGCTGTGGTCCGTGGACCGCATCCGCGCCGAGGTGGTCGAAGTTATCCGCGAGACATCGGACGTCGTGACCTTGGTCCTGCGTCCCAACGAGAACTTTCGCGGGTACAAGGCCGGCCAGTACGTGAACCTCATGGTTGAGGTCGACGGCGTACGTCACTCTCGCTGTTTCTCGCTCAGCAGCACGCCCCTGCGCAACGATGGCCTAGTCACGCTCACGGTGAAGGCACGCGCTAGCGGCGGGCTCGTGTCGCCCTATCTGGTGAAGAACGCTCGCGCTGGCATGCGCGTGGTTTTGTCCGCTCCCCTCGGTGATTTCGTGCTGCCGGAAGCGCTGCCTTCGAAGCATCTCTTCATCAGCGGCGGCAGCGGCATCACGCCGTGCATGGGCATGCTGCGCACGTTGCTCGGCTTCGAGTACAAGGGCCAGATTGTCTTTGTGCACTACGCACGCTCACCTCGTGACGTCATCTTCGGCGCAGAGCTCAAGGAGCTTGCCGCGAAGCACAGCAATCTCAAGCTTGTGATCGAGACTGAAGAGGAGCGTGGTTCACTCCCGGATCTGAATGCTTCCAGCCTCGCGGCCATCGTGCCCGATTTCGAAGCATGGGATGCTTGGGTATGCGGTCCCACGCCTCTGATGGAAGCCGCGCGCAAGCTGTATGAAGCGCGCGGTGCGAGCGAGCGTGTGCGCACAGAGCAGTTCGTGCTTGCGACGCGCGTTGACGTGGCCGAAGGTGAGGCGGGAGTCGTCGAGTTCGTGCGCGGCAAGCGCAGCATGAGCGGCGACAAGCGCACCTTGCTCGAGCAGGCCGAAGCTTCGGGTCTTTCTCCCCAGAGTGGTTGCCGCATGGGGATTTGCCAGTCTTGCAGGTGCAAGAAGGTGTCGGGTGTCACCCGCGATCTTCGCACTGGAGAGTTGTCCACCGACGACAACGTCGACATTCAGATCTGTGTCAGCGTGCCCGTCGGAAACGTATCCATCGATCTCTGAGTTGGTTGTCGTCTCAATCTCTCTCGCGGTATTCGCGCCTTAGGCGCACAAGGAGTTACCTCATGCGTATTGCATCGACCCACCTCACGCCCGAACAAATCGAAGCTTTTGGAGCCGAACTCGAAGCCCTTGAGGCGCGCACGCGCGCAGACCTCGGCGAAAAAGATGCGGAGCACATCCGCAAGATCATGAAGCTTGCGCGCAATCTCGACACCGGCGGCCGCGCGCTGCTTCTGGCGAGCTTGTTCCCGCCCGCCTGGCTTGCGGGCACGACGATGCTCGGCATCGCCAAGATCCTCGACAACATGGAGATTGGCCACAACGTGATGCACGGCCAGTACGACTTCATGAAGGACCCGGTGATCAACACTCGCTACGAGTGGGACACCATGTGCCCGGGCGATCAATGGCGCCACAGCCACAACTATGTCCACCACACCTACACCAACGTGCTCGGCGTCGACCACGATATCGGTTACCGCGTGGCGCGTCTGTCCGAAGAGCAGCCGTGGCATCCGAAGTGGTTGCTCAACCTGCCCAACACCCTCTTCTTGGCTTCGTTCTTCGAGTGGGGCGTGGGCGTGCACGACGCGAACCTCGCGGACGGCTTCTTCGAGATGGACTCGTCGAAGATCGAGAAGCAGAACCTGCCTGCGTTGGGCAAGAAGATCGCGCGTCAGATCATGAAAGACTACGTGCTCTTCCCCTTGCTTTCGGGCCCGATGGCACTGCCGGTGCTTGCGGGTAACGCGGGCGCAAACTTCATCCGTAACTACTGGACGTGGGCGGTCATCTACTGCGGTCACTTCCCGGAAGGCACGGCCGTCTTCACGGAAGAGCAGATCAAGAACGAGACGCGCGGTCAGTGGTATCTGCGTCAGATGCTCGGCTCGGCCAACATCGAGGGAAGCCACGCCATGCACATCCTGACGGGGCACCTCAGCCACCAGATCGAGCATCACCTGTTCCCGACGATTCCCGCTTGGCGCTACCCGGAGATGGCCAAGGAAGTGCGCGCTATCGCGGAGAAATACGGAGTTCCGTACACCACGGGGCCGTTCGCTACGCAGCTCGCGCAGGTCATCAAGCGCATTGCTCGCATGTCGCTGCCGCAAAACCTCGACGAGGTTCTCGCCTGGCGCAAGAATGCCAAGGCGGCAGCGGCGCTCAAGGTGCAGGGGGCAGAGGTCGTCAAGGGCAAGCGCCGTCCAGGTCAGGTCGTCGCTGAGGAGAAGGCTGCCGAACAGGTTGTCGCTGGCAGTACCGAGGCCAAGCCGCGCACGGCGGCCAGCCTCGGTGGAGCGGTCATGCGTAAGGCCATCCGCAAGTCGTCGAGCTGGCTGAGCCACGCCGCAGCATGAGCCTCTGGGTGAGCTGAGCGGGGGGCCGAAGCCCGCCCGCGCTAAGCCCGCCCGCCCGGCGAATTGGGCCGCTCATCGCTGGTTGCGCTCGGATTTTCCGCGACTGCGGGAGCCGACCTGCGGTCGAAAGACAGCTCGCCGTTTTCGATGCCCACCACGATGGTATCACCCGGCAGATAGCGCCCCGCCAAAATCTCCTGAGCCAGCGGGTTTTCGAGGTGCTGCTGCAGCGCGCGCTTGAGTGGCCGTGCTCCGAATGTGGGATCGAAGCCGATGTTGGCGAGCAGGTCCTTCGCTTCGTCGCTTATTTCGAGCCGAAGTTCGCGGCGCGTAAGGCGCGATTCGAAGCGTGTCAGCTGCACGTCGACGATGCGCCGCACGTCCTTGCGGTCGAGTTGATCGAATAGAACGATCTCGTCGAGCCGGTTCAAGAACTCCGGTCTGAACGCGCGCCGCAGCTCGTTCATCACGGCAGCGCGCTTTTCGGCTTCGCTGTCGTTGCCAAGCAGATGTTGCGAGCCGATGTTTGACGTCAGGATGATGACGGTGTTCTTGAAGTCCACGGTGCGGCCCTGGCCATCGGTCAGACGCCCATCATCGAGCACTTGAAGCAGCACATTCCATACATCGGGATGCGCCTTCTCTATCTCGTCGAATAGCAGCACGCTGTAGGGGCGCCTGCGCACAGGCTCGGTGAGCTGGCCGCCTTCTTCGTAGCCGACGTAGCCCGGAGGCGCGCCGATCAGGCGTGAAACGGCGTGTTTTTCCATGTATTCGCTCATGTCGAGTCGAATCATGGCGTGTTCGTCGTCGAACAAAAATTCCGCCAGAGCCTTGGCAAGCTCGGTCTTGCCCACGCCTGTGGGACCGAGAAACAAGAACGAACCGATAGGTCTGCTCTCTTCGCCCAGGCCTGCGCGTGAGCGCCTGACAGCATTGGAGACCGCGACCACGGCGTCCTTCTGGCCGATGACGCGCTCGCCGAGACGAGTCTCCATGTGCAGGAGCTTCTCGCGCTCGCCCTCCAGCATCTTACTGATGGGGATGCCGGTCCACTTGGACACCACACGTGCGATGTCCTCGTCGGTGACTTCCTCCTTCAAGTAGCTCTGGTCCGTTTGAATCGCGGATAGCTCGGCTTGCGCTTGCTCCACGTTCTTTTCGGCAGCGGGAATGTCGCCGTACTGGAGACGCGCGGCCTTCTCGTAGTCTGCCACACGCCGCGCGCGCTCGAGGTCGACCCGCAGATCTTCCACGACTTCGCGCTGCTTGGTGATGGCGGCAATGAGCTCCTTTTCCTTGAGCCATTGGGCACGCATGCCGCTCTTCTTCTCGTTGAGCTCCGCGAGTTCCTGTTCGAGCTCAGACAAGCGCTTTTGGCTGGCTGCATCGCGCTCTTTCTTGAGGGCTTGCCGCTCGATCTCGAGCTGCATCACGCGGCGCTCCACCTGGTCGATTTCCTGAGGCATGGAGTCGATTTCCATCTTCAGGCGCGAGGCAGCTTCGTCGACCAAATCGATGGCCTTGTCGGGCAGAAATCTGTCCGTGATGTAGCGATTGCTCAAGGTAGCCGCGGCTACGATGGCGGCATCCTGGATGCGAATGCCATGGTGAACTTCGTAGCGCTCTTTCAAACCGCGCAGGATGCCGATGGTGTCTTCCACGCTCGGTTCGCCTGCAAATACAGGCTGAAAGCGCCTTGCCAAGGCGGCGTCCTTCTCGATGTGCTTCCGATACTCGTCGAGCGTGGTGGCCCCGATGCAGCGGAGCTCGCCACGTGCGAGGGCCGGTTTGAGCATGTTGCTGGCGTCCATCGAGCCTTCAGCCGCGCCCGCGCCGACGAGTGTGTGCAGTTCATCGATGAACAGAATGATGGCCCCGTTCGCCGACTCGATTTCCTTGATGACAGCCTTCAGGCGTTCTTCGAATTCACCGCGAAATTTGCTGCCCGCAACGAGCGCTCCGAGGTCGAGCGACAAAAGTCGCTTGTCGCGTAGCGTCTCGGGCACGTCTCCCTTCGCGATGCGCTGAGCAAGCCCTTCCACGATGGCGGTCTTGCCCACGCCGGGCTCGCCGATGAGCACGGGATTGTTTTTGGTGCGACGAGAGAGCACCTGCATCACGCGACGAATCTCTTCATCGCGCCCGATGACCGGGTCGACCTTGCCCGCCTTGGCGGATTTGGTCAGGTCGCGCGTGTACTTCTCGAGCGCCTGATACTTGCCCTCGGGATCTTGGTCCGTGATGCGCTGATTGCCGCGAACTTCCTTCACGGCGGCGTCGAGTTTCGCGCGCGTGAGCCCCTGCTCTTTGAGCAGCTTCGCGATGTCATCCTTCTCCTCCATCATCGTGGTGAGGATGTGCTCGGCCGAGGTGTACTCGTCCTTCACGCGTTCGGTTTGAGCCCACGCGTCCGACAGGAGTCGGTTGAGGCGCCGCGATAGCCCGGGCTCCGCGCCGCCCTGGACCTGCGGCAATTTGCTCACCGCGCGGCTGAGTTGCGCCTTGAGGTGCTTGGGGTCGAGGCCCGCCTTCTGCAAAATGGCGCTGGCCACACCGCTTTGGTGCGACAGAAGCGCCGACAAAAAGTGCTCCGGCGTGAGCTCGGGATGCCCTTGTTGGGCTGCATCCTGCTGCGCTGCCATCAGCGCTTCACGCGTGCTGTTCGTCATCCGGTCGAGGCGCATAGTTTCCTCCCCCAAAAGGCCCACGGAGAACAGGTTGAAGGTAAGCATGCCTTTTCCGTCGTCAATGCCGGCTTCGCTGTAAGATGGCCGCGTGCAGGAACCGCTTACTGCTCTCACGCCCCACAAATCGCTTTCTGCGCCAGGCTGGCTGCCCTGGCTTGCGGGCGGGGTACCGCTCGCGTTCTATGTGGCGACCGCTACAGCCCACGGAGGCCTGTTCGAAGAGGGGGCGCTGATCGCAGCCGCGCAATCGCTCGGAGTCGCGCATCCGCCAGGCTCGCCGCTTTCCACGCTTGTTTCTGCATTGTTCGCGCAGCTGCCCATCGGTCCCTTGGCCTTCCGCGTGTCAGTCGGTGCGGGGGTGTGCGCAGCAGGGCTGCTCGCGATGTTCGCGCGGGCTTTATTTTTCACGTTGCTCGGCGTCGGGCTGCGGGCCGAGAAGCGAGCGGCCCTCATCGCGTTGGCCGCGGCCTGGTTCGTGGGCCAGACGCCCATGTTCTGGATGCAAGCGGTGCGTCCGAACGTGTACGCGCTGCAATTTCTGCTGTCGCTCATCGTGATCGAGGCCCTGGTTCGCTTCGAACTCAGTGAGCCCACGGAGGACACGCGGCTGCTCTATTTTGCGGCGTTTGTGCAGGGCCTGTGTTTCGCCAACCATCACGTGTACGCCCTGTGGATGCTCTCGGCAGCGGCGCCCACCTTGGGTCGCGTGTTCGCGCGTCGCGGTTTCATCGGCTTGATGGGGCATGTAGCGTTTCCGATCCTCGGTTTTTCCGCGTCGGCCTATCTGCCTATTCGAGCGAGCCAAAATCCGGCCATCAACGTCGGCGATCCAGAGAACCTCGGCAATCTCTATTGGTTCATCACAGGTGAGCAAACCTGGGGGCCGCGCGATGTGGCGGCGCACCCGGCCTTCGAGACGCTATCTGCCGGTCTCGGAGGAACGGGGCCTTGGCTTCTGCTCACGCTCGTGGTGTTGGGCGCAGTGCCGTTCTGGTTTGCGCTGCGGGTGCGCCCCGCTCGGCGCTTTGCGGTGCTCTGGGCGCTCGTACTCGCGGTGCCCTTTCTCAGCTATGCGTGGCTCATTCCGCCCCAGCAGCAGGTCGATGCCTGGGGCAGCTTGCTGCCCTGCGAGCTCGGGCTTGTCGTGCTCGCGACGGTGGGGGCCGCGCTGTCGGTCGAGCACTGGGCGCGGCTTCGGGAGCGCTTGCAAGCGGGTTTTGCCGTGGCGCTCCTGGCGGCGTCTGGCCTGATGTATCTCGGTGGCCACGGGGCGGGGCTTACTTCGTTTGTCGAGCCCGATGCTATCGACGAAGCGGCTTATCGCGCTTTGCCGACCCGCTCCATTCTATTGCTGAGCGAGCGAGCCTCGGTTTTCCGGCACCTTGGCGTGCAAGCCGAGGAGCAACTGCGGGGCGACGTGGTGCTTGTGCCGCTGCCGTTATTGCAGGTGCCTGGAGCGGCGGATCAGCTTGGCCAGCGCAGCCCAGAGTTGCGTCCCCTGCTCTCCGAATACCTGATGAATAAACGCCTCACCCTCGACCCACTGCAGTCCGTAAGCGCGGGGCAGCCCACGCTGCTCGAGCTCTCGCCGGAGATGTCCGCAAGCCTTTACGGCTCGCTCATCGCAGACAGCTGGTACCAGCGCGTGCTATCTGATGGCGCCACCGCCACAGACGAACGCACAGCCGCCGTTGCGCAGGAGGCGATGCTTTCGAAGCTTTCACTCTCGGAGCAGCTAGGCACACTGCCCCCTGCCCTCGGAGAGGGGCTGCGGCTCAAGCTCGGGAATATGCGCTTTTTCCAGGCACTTCTCGCGGCGTCTCACGGTGAGCTTGAGTTTGCGCGGACAAGCCTGGTTGCAGCGCAAGAAGCATTGCCCCGTGACCCGAAGCTCACGGTTTTGGAGCAGGCACTGCCGCAAAAAGGTCGGCTCGCGCCAGATCGAGTGCTTGAACAACGGGTTCCCTGAGGGGCTGTAGTGGGCTAATCGCGCGCTGATTTGTCAGGGCAGAGGCTATGCATTTCGGGTCGGTCGGGTCAGGGACTGACCTTTGGTTGGGATGTTCGCCTCCATTACAGCGCGCGACGAACTCGTACCGCGTTCTGTCTGTAACGGGCCGCAGGTGTCCGCAAAACCACACAATGCTTCTCGCGAGCGAGATCGCGGCGCAGGACACCGACGTTTTCGAGCGTGCACGCCGCGGAAATGGACCCGCGAATACGACCAGAGGAGACTAAAGCGACGGCGCAACTCATGACTCGGATGGTTGTAAGTTGCGTCAAAGTCGCATGAGAAGGCACCGTAAACCGCATTACAAAGGGTATGTGGACAATCCGTGAGTAGACTGCGCGGAGCATGGCAGTAACAACCCTTTCGGGAATGGTCGGTTCCACGGGCGCTTTCCGCGAGGTGCGGCGATGAGGCCGAAGAAGAGCTTCGACATCCGCGATCTCGCAGGTCTCGATCCGGCGATTCGCTTGCGCATCGAGAACACCGTGCTCGACATGTTCTCTGAGCAAGAGTTCCATCGCGTAAATCTTGGTGAGCTAGCCTCGCAAGCGAGGACATCGCTCCAGACGATTTACAAGTACTACGGGAGCAAGGAGGCTCTCGTGTTCGCCACACTGGACCGCGAGCTCGGGGAGCTTGCGGCGCGCATGACCGAGCACCTCCAGGAGGAGGGCACGGAAAGCTACAAGGAGCGTCTGCGCAACGTGTACCGGGTCACGCTCGAGCACTTCGAGCGGAAGCCCAAGGTGGCGCGCATGATCCACACCTCGCTGTACGGCAACACCTGGACGCAGGACGACACGTTTCGTCAGCCCGCGTTGATGTCGACGTTCTTGCGCGTGCTCTCGGAGGGACGCAGTCAGGGCGTGCTCACCGACGAAGTCGATGCGCGCATGCTGCTGGACTTCTTCATGGGTGTGCTGTGCCGCCTGGTGCACATGTACCTGACGCGCGGCATGAAGCGTCCGCCCACAGAAGACGCCGACGCTTCGTTCGAGCTGCTGTGGCGTGCGATCGCCAAGCCGAACCTGGTAGACGTTCCAGAGCCCGCCTGAGCGCCCTGTGCGGTGTGTGGCGACGACGGCGCCCCCCTCGTCGCTCACTACGTGGCCGATTTCCCCCGAAGGTGCATAGTTTGCGGGAGGTCAGGGCCAATGAGCATCCGCATTGAATCGCAACATGGTGTGACGACGATTGAAATTGCGCGTCCGGAACGCAAAAACGCGCTCACGGCAGACATGTATCAGGCCATGGCCGATGCACTGAACACCGCGCAAGCGGACGGCGGGGTGCGCGCTGTGCTGCTCGTGGGGCACGAGAGCATCTTCACGGCGGGCAACGACCTCGAAGACTTCATGAAGCGCCCGCCAGGTGATGAGAAGGCCCCGGTCTTTCAGTTCATGTTGGCGCTGGTGCGCTGCGAAAAGCCGGTGATTGCGGCGGTACGTGGGGCCGCCATCGGGATCGGTGTCACGCTGCTCATGCACTGCGACTTCGTGTATCTCGCAGAGGACGCACGGCTCGTGATGCCCTTTGTGGGCCTGGGCCTCGTGCCCGAGTTCGCCTCGAGCTTCCTTTTGCCCTCGCTCATGGGGCACGCCCGCGCCTCGGAGAAGCTCCTGCTGTCCGAGCCGCTGAGCGCGGAGGAGGCCGCGCGTGTGGGCCTCGCCACCAAGGTCCTCAAAAGCTGCGATGTGCTGGAGCACGCGCGACAGGTGGCGCTAAAGCTTTGTGCGCTGCCACCCGGGGCGTTGCGCCAAAGCAAGCAACTGATGCGGCTCTCCACGCGCAAGGCTGTGTTGGAGGCCATCGAAGCGGAGCGTGCTGTGTTCGTCGAGCGCCTGCGTTCACCCGAAGCCAAGGAGGCGTTTGCCGCCTTCTTCGAGAAGCGCAAGCCCGACTTCAGCCAGTTCTAGCGTGCGCGCCTTGGTCTTTGCCTCGGAGCGCCTGCGGCCAAGGGCATTCAGACCAGGATGGAGCTTCCGTGCTGATTGCTCTCTACATCATTTGCGGGCGGCTCCGCGGGCACTGCGAGACCGCGGATGACTGCGGGCCGCGCTTCGATGGCATCGAGCCAGCGCTTTAGATTGGGCAAACCTTCAATGGATACGCCGGACCAGTCATGGCCGCGCACCCAGGGGAAGGTGGCGACATCAGCAATCGAGTACTCACCGGCCAAATAGGCTTCTTTTGCGAGCTGTCCGTCGAGCACCTCGAACAGACGCCGCGATTCACGCTGATAGCGCCCTATCGCGTAATCAATGCGCTCGGGTGCATAGCGGTGAAAGACATTGGCCTGGCCCATCATCGGGCCCACGCCGCCCATCTGAAACATCAGCCATTGCAGCGTGCGCGAGCGCTGTTTTGGGTCCTTGGGCAGGAGTTTGCCTACCTTCTCGGCGAGGTAGATCAAGATTGCTCCCGACTCGAAGACCGCGAAATCGTCCGCGTCATGATCGATGATGGCCGGAATACGGCCATTGGGATTGATGGCCAAAAACCACGGCTCTTTTTGTTCGTTTTTTTGCAAAGAGAGCGCGCGTACTCGGTACGGAATCGCGAGTTCTTCAAGTAAAATAGAGGCTTTGTGACCGTTGGGCGTGCCCGCTGTAAATAGTTCGATCATGGGGTCCCCTGGGCTCTGCACGGTTCTCAGCCGCGTCGGTACCAATATGCTATCCTAGCCCTGCGCTGACAAAGCGCGCGCGCCAACGCCACCGTTCTTCGGTGTGGCGTGTCAACCTTGAAATCGGTCGGGTTTTTCGCGATACTGCTTAAACCTGCCAAAACGCGCCCCCCGTCTCGGCAGAGACACGCTCGCAATCGAACTTCCCGCAAATTCGATTTTCCGAGTCGCGGAGCTTTCTGCTCAGGGGTCCATTAGGAAAACCGTGCCATCATGACCAACCAGAGCACATCCACGTACACCAAGCTTCCCGCCGTCATCGTCACCACCCAGGATCGTGAGCGCATCAGCTCGGCGCTGGAGGCGGCCATGAGCGCTCGTCCAGACGAGCTTGAGCGGCTCGATCAGGAGCTTGCGCGGGCCGAGATCGTCCCGTCGCGTGATGTGCCGCCCGATGTCGTCACGATGAACTCGCGCCTGGTTTTCGAGGACGAAATTTCGGGTGTCGTGCGTGAGATTACGCTTGTGTATCCGCCCGAAGCCGACGCCAGCGCTGCGCGTATCTCCGTGCTTTCGCCGGTGGGCAGCGCGCTCATCGGGATGCGCGTGGGACAGGTTATCGAATGGACGGTGCCCAAGGGTGGCCGTAAGCGCTATCGCGTTCTGTCTGTGCCCTACCAGCCCGAAGCGGCCGGCGACTTCCACCTCTGAGCGTTGGCCTCTGAGGTGGGATAGTTCGCCGCCGCCCCGCTATGCGCCCCGACTCGGCAGAGCGCGCTCGCCTCGTGCGTGCGCCCGCTGGAAGGCGGGGCGGGCGGAGATACGGGCGAGCCAGGCCACAATATTGGGATACGAGCCTGCGTGGATGTTCGCGCGCTCTTTACCAAGGATGAGCGGGAGGCTCATCTGGATGTCGGCTGCGGAGAACTCCGAGCCGGCAAACCAGGGGGCCTTACCGAGTTCACTTTCCACGAAGCCGAGCTGAAGCTGCAGCTGTGGCCGCGTCCAGGCGCGTGAGATGCCGTTGACGACGATGCTGCCGAGGCCGCGCGCGAGCCAGGGCGTAGGCGGCTCCGTGACTTTGCTGAGCACCAAGGCCATCACGAGCAGCGGCATCAGCGAGCCTTCCGCGTAGTGCAGCCAATATTTGAACCGCAAGAGCTCATCGGCTTGGTTCGCCGGGGGGATCAGGCGTCCTTCTCCGTAGTGGGAGAGAACGTATTCGATGATGGCGCCGGATTCGGCGATTGTGATGCCGCCGTCGGTGAGCACAGGCGCTTTGCCAAGTGGGTGCACCGCCTTGAGCTCCTTGGGCGCCAAATAGCGTTTGCTTCTGCGGTAGCCGACCACTTCGTACTCGAGACCGAGCTCTTCCAACAGCCAAAGCACGCGCTCAGAGCGAGATCGTTCGAGATGATGGACGGTCAGCATGCTGTTCTCCTATGCGGGCAAAAGATGCTCAAGATCGGTGAAAAGTTGGCACGAACAGCGCGAGCGACAAGCTAAGTCTGAGAAAGTTCTCAGATTTCTCTCAGGAGAAGTCGCAGGGACCCGAGTTATTCTCCCTTGATGTGGAGTGTGTTGTTCTCGAGCTTGGTGTTTGCGCAAGCCATAGGCTTTAGCGCAGCGCTCGAGCGTGCGCCGGAGGTGCCCGGAGTGGTGGGCGCTCGAGAATCGGGTGCGGTCCGTGCGCGCGAGGCACGCGGCATGACGCGACTCACGGACAATCCCATCCTGCAAGTACAACCGGGTGGACGTTCGCTGAATGCCGGGGGCACCGACGTCGAATTTTATATGAGCGTCACGCAGCGCATTCCGCTCAATGGCGCAGGAAAAAAGCGTAAGGACAGCGTTCAGCGTGAAGTCGAGCAAGACGCCGTGGAGGTGGAAGTGGCGCTTCGCGATGCGCGTGCCCGCATTGCAGCAGCGTGGTTTTCGCGCTGGACCGCGCAAGAGTTAGAGGCTGTGGGCCAAAGTGAGGTGGCGCTCGCAGGCGACCTAGCGCGCGAGATCCAGATGGCGCTCGATGCGGGTGAAGCCACGCACGTGGACCTTGGGCTCGTGGAAGGATTTGGTGCAGAGGCTGCTCTGTTTGCGTTGTCGGCCGAAGGCACGGGCTTTGATTTCGGTGTAGAGCTCGCGAGCGCGATGGGCATTGTGTCGGAGCAGCCCATCGCGACGGAGGGCGACCTGCCGCATGTGGTTGTTCCCCAGGAAGCAGAGCTGCGGGCCGCGCTCAAAGAGCTCGGAAAAACCGTGAATGTCAGGTTTGCGAGAAGCGCGCGGGAAGCAGAGCGTGCTCGCTTGGCAGAGGCGCGGTCTGCGGTCGGACCCCAGCTTGGGGTAGGTGCGCTCGGGTTTCGAGAGGGCGGCGGCGACATTGCTGGCGTCGCATTGCTTGAGCTCGTCTTGCCTGTTTTCGAGAGAGGAAAGCGCGCGAGCTCCACGGCGACCGCGGCCCTTGCACGCGCCGAGCAGGCCGAGCGTCGAGCGCTGCTCGATGCGCACGGTGAGCGTGTCGCGCTCGTGCACGAGGTGGTTCACACCGAGCAGGTTCTTACGCTTACCGAAGGCTCGCTGCTGCGTGCCGCCGAGAAGGTGGCCGCTGCCCAAAAGAAACGGCTCGATGCGCGCGAGGCCACCACCCAGGATTGGGTGTTCGCCCGGCGAGCTGTGCTGCGTGCCAGGGTCGAGTTGGTACACGCCCGGGCGGCCTACGCACTCGCTCGATTTCGAGCGCGCGAGCTCTTGGTTCAACTCGAAAGCCGTCGATGATGCGCTTTGTCCGAATGAACCGGAACCTTACGTGCGCTGTATTGTTGGCTTCGTGTACGGGGGCTCCTCAGGGGACGGTCGACACGAACAACGAGGCGCCGCATGCGGACGAGGCACCCAGTGTGGACACGCGTTGGGTGCATCCTGAGCCTGGAACTCGGGCTACATGGCTAGAGGCGGCGGCGCGTGTGCTGCAGAGTCCAGAGGCTACCTCCGTGGTGAGCGTGCCCATGGCCGCGCGCGTGCTGCGTGTGCGCGTGCGGCCGGGCCAGCGCGTGAAGCGCGATGAAGCGTTGGTCGAAGTGTTGTTGCCTCAGTTGCTCTCGGCGGCGGGCGCTCTGTCTGCGGCGAGCCTACGCATCGAGGCCTACACGGCACGTAAGGCGCGTCTTGCACCGTTGGTCGAGCAAGGACTCTCGCGCTCCATCGAGCTCAGCGATGTCGAAGCCAACCTTGCACTCGCCCGGGCTGAACGCGAAGCTGCGCGCGCCACGCTGCGCGTATCGGGGGTGCACGAGGCAGACGTAGCGAAGCTTTTGTCCGGCAACGGTACGATCGCGCTGCGTGCTCCAAATGACGCCATGGTCGTGAGCGTAACTACGCGTCCGGGCGAAGTGCGCGACCCCACGTCGGGTCCGCTGCTCGAGCTGGTTGGCACGGGTCTGCTTCAAGTCGAAGCGCGCTTCATGGTGGAGCCGCCCGCGGGCGTAGCGTTTGAGGGCTTGTTTTCTGGGCATGTTGTGCCGCTCGTGCTCGATGCATTCTCGCCGCGCGCCGCGCCTGAAGATGGCTCGCGGACCGCTTGGTTTCGTGTAAAAGATGATGCGCCAGGGCTCGTAGCGGGCAGTCTAGGCCGCGTACGCTGGCTGCCGGATCCCGCTTGGCTCGCGGTGCCAGCCAGCGCGTTGCGCAACGAAGCTGGGCAAACCGTGGTGCTAGTGCGCGAGAACGGCAAGGTCGCGCCCCGGCCCGTGCAAGTCATTGCGCATTCGGTGAGCGACGCCCTGGTTTCAGGCCTTTCGGAAGGCGATTTCATCGCCTCGGATGCGGCGCGCATGCTCGAAGGGGCGCGCAGGTGATAGCGACACTCGCGAGATTTTCAGTGACCCACGCCAAGGCCGTGGTCGCTTCGGTGCTGTTGTTCTCGCTGGTTGCGCTCGGCTTTGCGCTCAATTTGCCGCTCGATGCGCTGCCGGACCTTACCAACAACCAGGTCGTGGTGCTGACCAAGGCGCCCGGGCTCTCGCCTGAGGAGCTTGAGCTCAGCGTGACGCGTCCGGTGGAGGTTGCGCTGGCGGGCCTGGCTTCTGTCGAAGAGCAACGCAGTGTTTCGCGTTACGGCATTTCATCGGTCACGGTCGTATTCAAAGACGCAGTCAACCCGTGGTTGGCGCGGCAGATGGTGTCTGAGCGCCTTTCCGGGCTCGAATTTGCGCCAGGAGTAGGTGAGCCTGAGCTTGCGCCGCTTACGGGCGGTCTCGGAGAGGTTTTCCACGTCACGTTGTCGTCCGAAGTTCGCACGCCAACCGAACTCTACGAGCTGGCCCTGCTGCGCGTCACGCCATTGCTCAAGTCCGTTCCAGGTATCGTCGAAGTGAACTCCTGGGGCGGTGCTGAGCGCACGCTGGATATCTTGGTGGATCCCATCGCGCTCGCCAGCCGAGGCCTGAGTCTGCGCGAAGTGCGCGAAGCAATGGTCGAGGCGAGTGGTCTGTCTCCCGGCGGCAATCTGACTTATCCCGAAGGTCAGGCTCTACTACGCGGTGTGGCCAGGCCCGTGACGCCGCTCGAGCTTGGCAGCGTGATGCTCGCGAAGCCGGCTGTGAGGGCTTCGGACCTTGGCCAGGCCGAGGCAGGCACTCGCCTGCGCTTGGGCGCGGCAACATCGCAAGGACGCGGCGAAACCGTGTACCTGATGGCGCAGATGTTGCGCGATGAAAATGCACTCGAAGTGCTCAGACGCGTGCATGAGCGAATGCCCAGCGTGAAGGCAGCGTTGCCCGAGGATGTGCGCGTGCGGGTGGTCTACGACCGCAGTCTGCTCGTGGGCAATACCTTACATACGGTGGGCATGAGTCTGCTCGAGGGTGGCGCGCTCGTGATTCTGGTATTGCTTGCGTTCCTTGGCTCATGGCGCGCAGGCCTGGTGGCTGCAAGCGTGATTCCCCTCGCGATGATGTTTGCGCTCGGCGTGATGTCGGTCCTACGCCTGCCAGGCAACTTGATGAGCCTCGGCGCTTTAGATTTTGGGCTTTTGGTGGATGGGGCCATCGTGCTCGTAGAAGGCGTGTTCCACCACAGTAAGGGGGCGAGCGCACGGCTTTCTTGGCGAGACCACGTGCGCGATGTGGCGGGCCATACGGCGCGACCCGTGTTTTTCTCGGTGCTCGTGATCCTGTTGGTCTATGTGCCGGTACTTTCCATGTCGGGCACGGATGGCAAGTTGTTCCGGCCCATGGCTCTTACGGTGGTGCTAGCCCTTTCGGCTGCGCTGTTGCTGTCGATGACTTGGGTTCCTGCAGCGCTGTCGCTGTGGATGGACTTCAAGCATGTGCCAGCGCGCGACCCATGGCTTGTGCGTGCGATCGATTGGGCCTATCCGAGGTTGCTCGATGCATTGCTGCCGCGCCGGGTGTTTGTGCTCTGTTGCGCGCTTTTCGCGCTGGGGTCCGGGGTATTTGTGGCGCAGCGCTCGGGCATCGAATTCACGCCGCAGCTTGATGAAGGCGACATGGTCATTCAGACCACGCGCCGCCCGGACATCAGCCTCGAACAGTCCGTCGATGCAGCGTTGCACCTGGAGCGTGTGTTACGCGGGTTTCCCGAAGTGCGTGGCGTCGTGTCGCGCATCGGCAGTCCCGCGGTCGCCACGGACATGATGGGCTTCGAGCAGGCCGATGTCTTCGTCGAGCTCGTGCCGCGCGATGCCTACCGACCCGGCCTTTCGCGCAATGCGCTCGTGGCCGAGATGGAGCAGAAGATTCTGCAGGAAGATCCGAACAGCGAGCCTTCATTCACGCAGCCGATTCAGATGCGCTTCAACGAGCTTCTGGGCGGAGCGGTCACTGATATCGCCGTCAGCTTGTACGGTGACGATCTCCAGGAACTACGCCGCTTGGCTGATGCACTCGCGCTGTCCTTCAAGGCGGTCGCGGGTGCCGAGGATGTCCGCGTGCTTGCGCCTCCCTCGGTTCCGCTGGTGAGCGTGGTACCCCGGCCACTTGCGCTGGCTCAGGTGGGTCTTACTTCGCGAGAAGTGCTGGACTCGGTTCAAGCCTTGCGCGTCGGGATCGACGTGGGCGAGACCCGGGATGGTCCGCTGCGCATTCCGCTGCGCATTTTGTTGCGCGCTTCGCAGCGTGTAGTCGATCTCGACAACCTTCCGCTGTCGCTCTCGGGCGGGGGTAGCGTGGCTTTGCATCGCGTGGCCGATGTGGCGCACGAAGACGCGCCGGGCCTTGTCAGTCGTCGCAATGGGCAAAGGCGCTTGGTGATAGGCTTCAACGTGCGAGGAGCGGATCTTACCAGTGTAGTGAAGGCTGCCGAAGCGCGCGCCAAGGCAGAGGTCTCCTTGCCGACGGGCTATCGCTTGGAGTGGGGCGGTCAGTACGAAAGTCTCGAACAAGCCACGGCGCGACTAGCCTGGATTGTGCCTATCGTGCTGCTGCTCATCCTCGTGCTTTTGTGGTTCACGTTCGGCTCGGTGCGCGCCTCGTTATCTGTGTTTACGGTTGTGCCGCTCGCCGTGGTTGGGGGCCTGCTCATGCTCTGGTTGCGTGAGATGCCGATCTCCCTGCCCGCTGCGGTCGGTTTTATCGCGCTCTCGGGAATCGCCGTGATGAACGGTGTGGTGTGGATGGCGCGGGCCCTCGAGCTCGAACAGGAGGGCGGTGAGGCAGTGGCCATCGCGCGTAAGGCCGCCTGTGAGCGCGTGCGCCCGGTCCTGATGACGGCCCTGGTGGCAGCGCTCGGCTTCGTGCCGATGATGTTGTCTCAGGGCGTGGGCGCCGAATTACAGCGTCCCTTGGCGACCGTCGTGGTGGGCGGGCTCGTGACCTCCACGTTGCTCACGCTCATCGTCCTGCCGGTGTTGTATCCTTGGCTGCGCGGTCGCGGCATAAAGACGTCCGCCTAGGTTCAAAGCACATGCACATCAGGGAAGGGCGACGACGATGAGGCTCTTAGTGGTCGAAGACGAGCCCAAGATGGCGCGCATGCTGCAACGCGGGCTGAGCGAAGAGGGCCATCAGGTAGACGTGTGCGTGCGTGGCCTCGAAGCGGCTCAGCAGGCACGGGCCTTGACCTACGACGTCATCGTGCTCGACTGGGGGCTGCCAGATATCGACGGCGTCTCGCTGTTGAGGCAGCTGCGCGATGCCGGGCTTACGACACCCGTCTTGTTACTCACTGCGCGCGGGACGACAGGGGAGAAGGTGACGGGGCTTCGTGCCGGAGCGGACGACTATCTCGTCAAGCCGTTCGACTTTGAGGAGTTCTTGGCGCGCATCGATGCGCTGTCTCGCCGGGGCGGCGCACGGTCGGGAAAGGCGCGCTTTCGCAGCGCGGAACTCGACAGCCTCAAACGTGTGCTGCGCGGCCCCAAAGGCGAAGCCGAGCTGACGGCGCGGGAGTTCGCGCTGGCGGTGGAGCTGTTTGCGCAGCCTGGCGATGTTCTGACGCGTAGCCGTCTTCTCAGCGCGGTCTGGGGCACCGACTTCGATCGTACGTACAACGTGGTGGACGTCTACGTGGGCTACCTGCGCAACAAGCTGATGGAAGTCGGCGTGGTCGACGCGGAGATCATGACGGTGCGCGGCATGGGTTACAGGCTTGCAAGTAAGGAGCGCGCGCCGTGACGCTAGTGCGGCGGCTCTGGCTTTCTGGTGCGCTTTTTCCGCTGGTGGTGATGACGTGCGTGTTTGTTGGCGCGGATCATTGGTTTCACCTGGCGCTCGAGCGCTCACTTGACCAGGCATTGCTTGCGCAGGCTGCGGTGGAAAGCGTGAGCCTCTTCGACGGCCCGGGACAACAGCCGCACTTACACATGGCGATCTCGCCGCTCGTGGAAAGCGTGCGCCCGTTCGCGCCTGAAGGCGTGCTGTTCGGCCCGGATGGCCACGAGGTGATGCGCTATCCCCCGCCGCACAAACCGCGCACGCCGGAGCGGTTGTTGCCGCAAGCGGTGGATGCGGCGCCGGTGCTTACGACCCGACAGAAGAAGGGCAGCCGCGAGCGTGAGCTCGTGGTGAGCGTGGCATCGCCGCGCGGTGAACCTTACACCTTACGCTTGACCGCAGCCATGGCGCAGCTCGATGCCGCAGCAGACACATCGCACAAGCTCATGCTGGCCGCGCTGCTTGTCGCAGGGCTCGTGCTGTTGTCTGTGCAGACGTGGCAGGCGCGAGGGCTCGCGCGGCGTCTCGGTGAACTTGCTGAGCACGTGGAGTTATTGCGCGCGGGTGACCTGGACCGCACCCTTGTGCCAGAGCGCGAGCGCGACGAGCTGTCTGCGTTGCGCGATGTGTTAGTCGACGCCACATTGGCTTTGAAGAATGCACGCGATGCAAAGGAGCGTCTGCTCGCGGATGCCGCCCATGAGCTGCGTACACCACTCACGCTCATGCGGACCAGCTTGGATCTCGCCCTGCGTAGGGAGCGCTCCGTACCCGAGCTGCGCAGCGCGCTCACAGACACGCGCGAAGAGGTCGATCGCTTGGCGCTGCTATCGAGCATGTTGCTCGATGTAGCTTCGTTTGCCCACGATGAGCGTCCCTTTGAAGCGTGCGACATCTCTGCATTGATCGAAGACGCCGTGGCAGCTGTGCGTGCAGAGGCTGCCGTGCGCGGCATCGAAGTGACGCGCAAACTTCCGCATACAGCCGTGGCCTGGGTGCGGGTGCAGGCGCTGCGGCAAGCTGTCGACAACTTGCTTTCGAATGCCTTGAAGTACGCAGCGTCGCGGGTAGAGGTGCGGCTTCTGGTTCAAGGCCAGCATCTACAGCTGCGCGTGCACGACGACGGCCAGGGAATCCCTGAGTCGGAGCGCGAACTGGTGTTCGAGCCTTTTCATCGCGTCCGTGGCGCACTTGCGGGCGCAGGGCTCGGGCTTGCCATCGTGCGTAAGGTTGCCGCAAGTCACCGGGGCAGTGTGGCGGTCGTGTCGCCTGAGGGCGAAGGCGCTGAACTCGTGCTGGAGTTCCCAACGCGCGCACTCACACACAAAGAGTGAGCCGCGTTGCGTCGCTAATTCTCGTTTACTCGCTGGTTTTCCCGTCGAAGTGCTCTTCCGAAGCATCGGCCTCGGCCTTCGTCTTGTGGACGACCCCGTCACGGTGCTCGGGTGGACCATAGATCGTGTAAAGCTTGAGCGGCTCCTTGCCGGTGTTGATGACGTTGTGACGCGCGCCTGCGGGTACGATCACGCCATCGTCGGCTTGGATCTTCGTGGTCTTCCCATCGATCACCACCTCGCCTGCTCCCTCTTCGAAGCGGAAGAACTGGTCGTGCCCTTCGTGAACCTCCGCGCCGATTTCCTCTCCCGGCTTCAGGGTCATCAGTACGAGCTGCAAGTTCTTTCCCGTATAGAGGACGCGCCGAAAATGTGCGTTGTCCTCGGTCAGCTTCTCGATGTTCTGGACAAAACCTTTCACATGGCCTCCTAGAAGACGGTAAGGTCCGTCTACATTGCAAACTAAGCGTGCGCCTAGGGGGCGTCAACCGCCCGACGCGGGAAAGCAGTCACTTCGAGCACTTCGGTCGTGGGAACCCCGTGCAAGCAAGCGGGCGCCCGATGTCGCACGTGTCACTTTAGCGCTTCGCATGACGCTGCGCGGGGCATGTTCGCCTGCGTCGGCGTGCGTTGGCGGCAGCCTTGCCCTTTTGGTATGGCCACCCATCCGCGAGAGAGGGTGTTCAAACCGGTGTCTACCTGCGTTCCCAGCTTGCGCGTCGGCGGCTGTCGGCGTTTGATGGGCCCATGACCTGTGCGGAACCGCGACCGAATCAAGCCTGGCTTGGCATTTTTGTGGGCGGGAGTTCGAGCCGGATGGGCGGCTTTCCGAAGGGGCTGCTCAGGGAACCGACTTTTGCGCAGCCTTTGGCGGGGCGCCTTGTGCAGCTGGCGTACGAACTCGAGCTGTACCCGGTGTGGGTCGGGCGCGCGGCGGCGTATCGTGAGCTTGCGCCGGAGGTCTCGGAGCTGTGCGATGAGCCTGAAGGGGTGGGACCGCTCGGCGGGCTGACGTCGCTGTTGCGCGCCGCACAGGACGCTCAGGTGCTCGCTGTGGCCTGCGACATGCCCTATGTGTCGAGCGAGCTGTTGCGGCGCCTCCTCGCTGAGGAGCGTGAGGCCGCAGCGTTCGCGCCGCGCAATCGGGAGGGATTTTGGGAGCCTCTGTGCGCCCGCTACCACGCTCAGCGCGTGCTCCCCGTGTGTGAGGCCATGCTTGGACGAGGCGAGAGCTCGCTACAAAAGCTGTTCTCCGCTGTGTCCGCGCGCGAGCTAAAGCTCCAGGGAAACGAGTGGCGAAACCTGCGAGACTGGGACTGCCCGGAAGACCTGGAACCGAATGGCGGGCCGGGCATCGACTAAGCTTGGGTGAATGCGACCCCGAATGCGCGCGCCGTCGGCGCCCGAACCGAATCAGCCCTTGAGCCTGAAGCAGTTTTTTTGTGTGTTTCAATACACGGGCCGCGCCTTCGAGTTGGTTTGGGTCACAAGTCGCAGGATCACGCTGTGGCTCATGTTTTTGAGCGTCGTGGCAGGGCTCTTGCCAGGTGCGGTGGCGTACGTGGGCAAGCTCATCGTCGACGCCATCGTCGAGGGGCATGCAAAGGGCATCGAAGCCGGAATGGGCCTCGCGCTGCGCTATGTGGGGGCGGAGCTCCTCCTCATCGTGTTGCTCGCTGCTGTGCAGCGCGGGCTCTCGTTGTGTGAGTCTCTGCTGCGAGCCATGCTCGGTCAGCGCGTCAATGAGCTCATTCTCGAAAAGGCGCTCACACTAGGCCTCTCCGATTTCGAGGACTCTGAGTTCTACGACCGCATGACGCGAGCGCGCAGGGAGGCTTCGTCGCGCCCACTCAGCTTGGTGCGTCGCGCCTTCGGGCTTGTGCAGAACGGCGTCACACTCGTGGTGTATAGCGGACTACTCATTCGTTTTTCGGGTTGGTCGGTGATCTTACTTGCCCTGGCTGCGGTGCCGGCCTTCATCGCGGAGAAGAAATTTTCCGACGACGCCTTTCGCTTGTTTCGCTGGCGCGTGCCCGAGACACGCATGCAGAACTATCTTGAATCCTTGCTGGCACGTGAGGATCACGCCAAAGAAGTCACGCTGTTCCGTCTGGGTCCGCTCTTTTTGCAGCGCTACCGCCGCATATTTCTCAAGCTCTTTGCGGAGGACAAGGCCCTTACACTCCGGCGCAGTGGCTGGGGCTTTGGCCTGGGTCTGCTGAGCACGCTGGGCTTCTATGCGGCCTACGCTTTCATCGTCGTAAGCGCGATTCGGGGCGTAATCTCGCTCGGCGACATGACGATGTACGTCCTGGTCTTCAAGCAGGGGCAGGCTTCGCTGTCTTCGTTGTTGTCTTCTGTGGGCGGCATGTACGAAGACAATCTCTATCTCTCGAATCTCTACGAATACCTGGAGCATCCTTCGCCCGAAGCGTCGGGCACGCAGACACAGGGGCCTGTACCCGCAGATGGTCTGCGTTTCGTGAACGTGTCATTCGCTTATCGTGGCAACAAAAATCCTGCACTGCGTGGCATCTCGCTGCACATAAGGCCGGGAGAGAAGCTCGCGTTAGTCGGCGAAAATGGCGCCGGTAAGACCACGCTCATCAAGCTGCTCACGCGCCTGTACGAGCCCACGGAGGGCAGCATCACGCTCGACGGCCTTTCTCTGTCAGACTGGCGGCCGGATGCGCTGCGCGCCCGCGTGGGCGTGATCTTCCAGGACTTCATCCGATACCAGCTGTTAGTGGGCGAAAACATCGGCGCAGGCAACGTCGATGCATTCGAAGACAAAGCAGGCTGGGAGCGGGCTGCGGTCAAGGGAATGGCCGACCCGTTTATTCGCAAGCTCGCTGCTGGCTATGAGACGCAGCTTGGGCGTTGGTTCGGTGGCGGTCAGGAACTGTCTGTAGGGCAGTGGCAGAAGGTCGCCCTCTCGCGCGCCTTCATGCGTGAAGATGCCGACATCCTGGTGCTCGACGAACCGACGTCTGCCATGGATGCCGAAGCAGAAGCGGAAGTATTCCAGCGCTTCCGAGCTCTGTCGGAAAAGCGCATGGGCATCGTGATCTCACACCGCTTTTCCACTGTGCGCATGGCCGACCAAATCGTGGTCTTGGCAGACGGGGCCATTGTGGAGCGCGGCAGCCATGAGGAACTGATGGCGCAGAATGGGCGCTATGCGAGGCTGTTCAACTTGCAGGCAGAGGGGTATCGCTGAGCTGCGGTTTCGCGTTTTGAATCGAGTTGGCAGGCGCAAAGAGGGGCAGGCCGTATGCTAGAAATCGGGATTGCCGTAGGAGTGCTTGGAGTTCTGATCGGCTTCGCGTTGCTCGTGAGTTACGCGTCGTCGCTCGTGCTGCTTTGGCTCTCCTTCGGGGTGGTGCTCTTGGGCCTCGGCATTGGCGTGCCGTACGGGGTTCGCTATCATCTCGTGCTGCGCAGCTTGCTCGAGCAGCAGGGCAAGCTGCCCAAGCGTTGGTTTGTGCACCCAACGCAGTATCACCGCTTGCTGGACGAGCACGGTCGCGAGCAGATAAGAAGCCCCTTTCGCGTTGGCGCTGCAGGTTTCGTGCTGATCTTGGTGGGATGCGGGTTGATGACACTCACGCTGCTCGCGCGCTTTAGGCAGTGAGAGTGCGCTGAGGCACGGGCGTAAGTTAAGAAGGTGTTCCACAGAAAGTAGCCCGCCTCGACGCCGATCCATCCCGACGTGCGGCGCGACGAACCCGCAAGAGACGGGCAGTCTTCTCACGGGCTCGCCACGCCACATGTCGGGCGCCTCGACACCGATCCGGGCTACTTTCTGTGGAACACCTTCTAAGGCGCGCCCCACGTGCCTAGGTTGGTGCCGAGCTGCGTTCGCAGGACTATGCGCGAGCAAGATGGCGAAATTGTGAAAAAATCACGACGCTCGCAACGTTTGTCGCGTGAATTCGCTAAAGCTGTTTCTCCTTCGTCATCATTTCGTCACAGTGCGCCCCCACGCTCCATCCCATCGCAGCCACCGTGCTGAAGGGTGCGATGTAAGGGATGGGTCATGTTCGAAGACTTCGGGCCCAAACACGGCCGAAGAGATAGTCGGCGCTTCGGGCTCTCGCTTGTCGCATCGGGCCTGTGTTACGCGGCCATCGGTGGCGGCATCGTCGCGGCGAGTGCAGCCGCGCGAAAGGCGGTCAAAGAAGAAGAGCTCGTCCAGATAGAGTTCGCTCCGCCGCCCGAGCCTGTGGCGGAGCCTGAACCGCCGCCGCCTCCCCCGCCTGAGGTGGCCCCGCCTCCTTCATCGCCGCGTCCGAAGGTGCAGCGACAGGAGCTCAAGCCGCCCACGGACGTGCCCGACGAGAAGCCGCCTGAGTCCGATGCCAAGCTGGTCGATGCGCCACCGCCTGGCAGCGGTCAGGACGGCTTTCTAGATGGTGTTGCGGGGGGCAAGGGCACAGCGCCCGCTCCTGTGGCGCCTCCCCCGCCTCCGCCGCCACCGGCCCCGGTGAAGGCTGCAGGGCCAGTGCATTTGCCGGAGAGCGCGAGCGCTCCTGTTGCCAAGGCTTCCAATACGCCACCTGAGTATCCTGAAGCCGCGCGTAAGGCGGGGGTGCAAGCGGTGGTCGTGGCGAAGCTGGTGATCGCTGCGGACGGGCGCGTGACCTCCGTGGAAATCATGCGGGGTCCTGACATTTTCCACGAGCCGGTAAGGCGAGCGCTCTTGGCCTGGCGTTATGAGCCGGCGCGTCTGCCAGACGGAACAGCGCTCACAGTGTTTCGAATCGTTCAGCTCCCATTCAAGCTCGAGAATATGTAAGGCGCGCAAGAGAGCGCCTAGGAGTTCATCATGGAAATCAATCTGCTAGAAATTTGGCACGAGATGGGTCTGCCCGTGCGCGCCGTGGTTGTGGTGCTCACGCTTCAGGCCGTGGCATGCCTCGGCGTAGTGGTCGACCGGCTCATCATGCTTACCATCTCGCGCATGCGGACCCGAGCCTTTGTGCGTAAGGCAGCGGAGCAAAGCGGAGCGGTCGATCCCGCGCGTTTGCTCTCTCTGGCGCAGGCGGCTTCCGGCAGCCACTTGGCGTCTTTCATCGAGCGCGGACTGCGCTCTTTCGTAGAACTTACTCAGAAAGGGCAGAGCCGAGAACGCGCCACAGATCTGACGCGTCGGGCCCTCGAGCGTAACGCGGAGCCCATGAGCCGTGACCTGAACAAGGGCATGAACGTGCTGGCCTCCACCGGTTCCACCGCGCCATTCGTAGGCCTTTTGGGCACCGTGCTCGGCATCATCAATGCCTTCAAAATGATAGCGGCCAGCGGTTCGGGCGGTATCGGCACCATCGGCGCTGCCATCGGTGAGGCGCTGATCGTGACAGGCTACGGCCTGGCCGTGGCCATTCCGGTGGTGCTCTTGTTCAACTGGTTGAGCGGTAAACTTGCAGCCTACGAAGGCGACATCCTGAACGCGGCAGGGGATCTACTCGACCGACTCGAGCTGGGCGAAGAGCACGCGGAGCCGCACAAGGTCGAAAAGCTTGAGTCGAAGAACGGGCTCTCTGCGCAGCTCGCGGTCTCCGCGTGAGGCCTTCTCTCTCGAGGAGTCTACGATGAGTCTTGCCGCAAAAAAGAGGGCACGCGCAGTGCCGGTGATGAACGTGACGCCGCTTGTAGATGTGGTCCTCGTGCTGCTCATCATCTTCATGGTGGTGGTGCCGATGATGGAAAAGACGCCGAGCATCACGCTGCCGGATATGTACCACCCCGACGAGGACCCGAAGGGCAAGACGGACCCGTACACACTCTCTATCGCTCCGTCCGGAGAAGTCTGGCTCGAGAAAGATTTGCTTCAGCCGGCGGATGTCGAGCCGCGCCTGCGTGAGGCCAATCAGCTCGATCCTTCACGCAGATTGATACTGCGAGCCGATCGCGCGACGCCCTACGCGGCAGTGCGTGGGCTGTTCAAGGTCTGTCAGGGCATCGGATTTCCAGGTGTCTCCATGCGAGTGAACTCACTCGCGGAAGAAAGATAGGAAGCGCCATGGGTTTGCAGGTCGGAGCGGCGAGTGGAAAGCGCGGGCGTGCAGCTCCAGAGATGAACGTCACACCGCTGGTAGATGTGGTGTTGGTGCTGCTCATCATCTTCATGGTCATCACGCCGCTCATGGCGAAGCAGTTTTGGGTTGCGCTGCCGGACAAGCCCGAGGAGCCCGCGCAACCCAAGCCGAGTGAGCCGTCGGAGCCCATCGTGGTCACGGTGACGCGCGAAGGCGATGTGCGCATCAATCGCGAGGTGGTGCCGGACGCCGAGTTCAAGGAGCGCTTGCGCCGGGTACTTGCAGCCAAAGGTGAGCGCACCATCTTTTTTGACGCTCACGATGAAGCGCCATTTGCTCGAGCCAGTCAGGCGCTCGACATGGCGAGGGGAGCAGGTGCCGCAACGATTGCCGTAGCCACCGACCCTATGCTGAAAGATTAAGCGTTTAGGCCGATTTTGTTCGGCTGTTCATAGAGAGGTTAGCGAATGCAACCGCGTATTCACGCGCGCCGTCGTAGCGCGTTGTGTGGATGGTTTTGCCTTTTTTATGGGATCGTTCTGCCCCTAGGTGCGAAATCGCAGGATGTGCCGGAACCGACAGAAGACGCCGGCACTGCGGAAGCCGAGGCCCCCGAAGGTCCAAGTCCCAGCGAATCAAGTCCGGTAGAGGAGACTCCAGCGCAATCCCCGCTGACCGATGTTGGCGAACCCGAGCCAGTCACCGAGGCGTCTATCGCAGAAGCGCCTGTCGCAGAACCGGTCGAATCCAGCGTCGAGAAGACGGTGCAAGGCATCGTCGGGCGCGTTGTGGATGCGCAAACTGGGGAGGGTATGATCGAGGCCCAGGTAAGTGTCGTCAACTCCAACAAGAAGACGCTGACTGACATTGATGGCAACTTCGTGCTCGAGCTTCCAGTGGGCACCTACGCACTGCGCTCGTTCTACGAACTGTATGAACCGCAGCGTGTCGACAACATTCAGGTGTCTCGCGGGAGCGCAGTTTCGGTGGAGATTCAGTTGAAGCCTCAGGGCGACGGAGTCGTCCAAGAGGAAGTGGTCATCACCGCGCGTGCCGATCGAGCTACCGATGAAACACAACTCCAGATTCGCCGGGAATCGGCTGCGGTGCGCGATGCCATTAGCGCGCAAGAGATCTCGCGTTCGGGCTCGACCAACGCGGCGGACGCGATTCGCCGGGTAGTGTCGGCCAGCGTGGACTCGCAGAATCGCTTGATCGTGCGCGGTTTGGGTAGTCGCTACACGCGGACCTTGCTGCACGGCTTTCGCCTCCCGAGCACGGACCCGGATGATCCAGGCGTAGAGCTCGATCTGTTCCCCGCAGGCGTGCTCTCGAACCTCGCGGTGATCAAGACGTCTACGCCGGATACGCCCGCGGACTTCGCAGGCGGTATCTTGGCAGTGGAAACACGGGACTTCCCGAAGTCGTTTTTTTTGCAGACCAATCTTTCACTTGGCTACAACAGTCAGGCGAGCTTCCGCAACTTGCCAACGTATCAGGGCGGCAGTCGTGACTTTCTCGGATTCGACGACGGAACACGCGGCTTGCCGAGCGCCATCCCTAGCGACCGCGTGTCTTCGCGCCGCGAACCGGGTGTGCCTCAGCGCTACACCAGTGACGAAGTTGCGGACTTTGGGAAATCCTTCGACAACAACTGGAATGTTCACAAGCAGCGCGGTCTGCCCAACATGGGTCTCGGCATCATCCTCGGGGACACGCTGCGCGTGGCAAAGCGTAACCTCGGCTACCTTGCGGCTTTCGGGTATCAGTACCGTACGACGCACCGCTATGCACGGCACCAGCGCGCGCAGTTTCGTACGTTGCCGGATGGTTCGCAGGGCCTCGATCTCAACGAGGTCACGCACTTCCGCGACGACGGTGCGAGTCGAGTCGGGAGCTTCGGTGCACTCGGTACGCTGAACTACGAGCTGAGTCCACGCAGCAACATCGCGCTCACCAGCCTGCTCAGCCAGTCAGGCAGCGCGGATGCGAACTTCGCCGAGGGCGAGGCCTCGGATCGCACTTTCTACACCCAGCGGCGTTTGCGATTCGTGGAGCGGCAGCTCTGGTTCTCACAGTTGCGCGGCCAACACCACGAGCTGCCCAAGCTTCACAAGCTCAGTGTCGACTGGAGCCTGAGTGCAGCTCGGGCACGGCGCGACGAGCCTGACACACGCACCGTACGCTACGAAGCGCAGGCGCCCGATTTGCCGTATCAGTGGCGCAACAACAATCGCAGTCCGCAGCGTCTGTTCTCGAGTCTCGAAGAATGGACGCTGGGCACGCAGCTCGATCTGTCCTTACCCATCACCGATGCGGTCAAGGTCAAGGTCGGGCAGCAGAGTCGTCACGCCTATGCCGACTTCGGCCTGCGCCGCTTCTCGTTTGCACCGCTGCCGGGTGCGAATGCCAGCGAGTACGGCACCTGGCTGCCCAGCGAGCTGTTCGCACCTGAGAACGTGGGCACGCTGATTTCGTTCCAGGAGAACACACTGGCTACGGACGGCTACAAGGCGCAATCCGCAACCTACGCAGGCTACGGCATGCTGGAGGTTCAGCCTGCAAAATCGCTTCGCGTCATCGGCGGTGCACGCTTGGAGAGTTACCACCAACAGCTCGACGCCCACGCTCCCACGTCCTCCCCGCAGGATGTGCCGAAGATCGACAACAGGACCCACAGCGTGTTGCCGTCGGGGACGCTGATCTACGAGCTGCAAAAGGACATGTTCCTGCGTGCAAGCTACGGCAAAACGGTGGCGCGGCCGTTGTTCCGTGAGCTTGCGCCGTTTTTGTTCGACGATGATATCCGCCGCATCTCGGTATCGGGTAACCCGAACTTGAAGCAGACGCAGATCCACAATGCGGATTTGCGCTGGGAAATGTTCCCGAGTGCGAACGAGGTCCTCGCTGTTACGGGCTTCTACAAAAAGTTCATCAGTCCCATCGAATCCTACACCATCGGCGATCAACGCAGCTTCCAGAACGCCAAGAGCGCGCAAAACGCAGGCGGTGAGTTGGAAGGAAGGCTGTCGTTTGGACGCTTCGTGCCTGCGCTGAAGCCCGTGACGCTGGGCGCCAATCTTACCTATGTTTGGTCGCAGATCGAGATCTCGAACGACGTGAAGACCACCAATACGTCAAGGAAGCGTCCGCTGTCTGGGCAGTCGCCGTACGTTGCAAACCTGTCACTAGGAGTCTCCGATCCTGTTTCGGGCTCAAGTCTCTTTCTCTACTACAACGTCTATGGGTCTCGAATCGACCAAGTGGGAGCGAACGGTCTGCCAGACCAATACGAACAAGCGTTCCACTCGGTGGACGTGATTGGTAACTACAACTTCAATTCCCACTGGGCGCTGCGCATGTCGGCCAAGAATCTGGCATTCCAAGATGTTCGTATCAAAGAGGGCCCACTGATGCGCGAGAGATTCAATCCCGGCACTGTCGCGACCTTGAGCGCCTTCTACACGTACTGAGCGAAGGCGAACACACAGAAACGTAAGTCTCACATTGAGGAGTAAGATATGACTCGCAATAGGAAGCATTTTGGCAAGCTCGCTTTGGCGGCGGCAATCACGGGCGCGGTGGCGCTGGTGGCCTGCGGCGACGACGACAAGAAGGACCTGATGCAGGGCCCGGATGTCGGCGGTGACGGAGACACGGGCGACGGCGACAACGGTGATGGAGACGGCGATGGTGACACGGGCGATGGCGATAACGGTGATGGAGATGGAGACGGCCCCGTCGATCCGTCCTGTCCTGCGCTGGCGGATCGCCCCGAAGTGGTCGTGAACGGCGACATCACGAACGAGACCTCGTGGACCTGTGACAACCTGTACGTGATGCAGAGCAGCGTCTTCGTGAAGAACGGTGGCAAGCTCAAAATCGGCGCCGGCACGGAGATTCAGTCCACTGAGCAGGGCGCGCTGTTCGTGACGAGCACGGGCCTGATCGAGGCTGTGGGCAACAAGAACAATCCCATCGTGTTCACCAGCTACGAGGCACCGGAGAATCGCGCACGCGGCAACTGGAAGGGTGTCGTGCTGCTCGGTAAGGCTCCGATCAATCGCGGGGAGAACGTGTTTGAGGGGCTTCCGGATCAGCCCGAGCACCGCTACGGTGGCGACGACGCGACGCACAACTGCGGCAAGCTCAACTACGTCCGCATCGAGTGGGCCGGCTATCAGATCGTCATGGACAAGGAACTCAACGGTCTGACCTTGGCCGGTTGCGGTACCGACACTGACATCGATTACGTGCAGATCCACGCTAGCGATGACGACGGCATCGAGTTCTTCGGCGGCACCGCAGGAGTTAAGCACTTGGTGGTGAGTGGCGCAGATGACGACAGCATCGACTGGGACGAGGGCTGGAGCGGCAAGGTGCAGTTTGCTGTGGTGCAGCAGCACGACCCGAGTCGCTCGGCGCTGGCTGAGAATGGGTTCGAGGCCAACAATCAGACAGACGGCAACAGCAGCGCGACGCCGGTGTCGAGTCCCACTTTCTACAACCTTACCATGATCGGTGCAGAGTCTGGTTCCCGTTCGCGCGGCATGCTGCTGCGTCAGGGCACGGCCGGCACCATCCGCAACGTCATTCTGCAGGGTTTCCCGCTCGCCGCCATCGACGTGCGTAACGCAGAGACCGTGGCGAATCTCGAGAGCGGCGCGCTCAGCGTCGAGAATAGTCTGTTCTTCCAGTCGGGACCTCAGGCCGCTGGCGTCTACGAGCCCTTCCCGGCCGAAGTGGATGCGGGCGACAATGACAACGGCTTCGTCGAGAAGGACTTCTTCACGGCAGCCGCGCGCAACAACCTGGTGAACCAAGACCCCAAGCTCGGCGCACCGTTCAACCTTACGGCACCGAACTTCGTGCCCGCTGCGGATTCGTCTGTAAAGGGTAAGGGCGCGACGCCTCCTGCAGGCTTCGATACCTCGGCCACGTACATCGGGGCCTTCGAGCCCGGCGGCGAGGACTGGACCGCAGGCTGGACTTCGTTCCCCGAAGTGAAGTGAGCTAAGAGCCGGTCCTGAACCGCGGGCGTGCTTCCGAGCTAGGGCGCGCTCGACATCATGTGAACCGGAAACCTGTCTGCGAGTTCCTGACTCGCGAGTACGGCCCGCACACTGTTGCCCCGGAGATCGAGCGGAGGACTGAAGAGTCCCGCTCCAAAGTGTCCGGGGTTTGCGATCAAGAGCCCGCCCGATACGCCACTTTTGGCGGGCAAACCGACACGCAGCAGCCACTCACCCGAGTAATCGTACATGCCGCAAGTCGCCATGATCGCGAGCACGTGTTCTGCGACGCGAGGTGCTACGACGCGCTTGTGTGTGAGTGGATTGATTCCGCCCAGGGCGAGGGTCGTTGCCATGACGGCCACATCGACGGCGGCTACGCGCACGGCGCACTGCCGGAAATAGACGTCGAGGGCCTCCTGCACGGGCACCTCGGTCAGCGAACCTGCGCTGCGCATCAAGTAGGCAAGAGCGCGGTTGCGGTCGCCTGTCTCGAGCTCGGAGCGATAGACCGCCTCGTCCATGTCGAGCGCGCGTCCGGCGAAGTCTGACAGCGTCTGCTGGATGCGCACAAAGCGCTCTTCCGCATCGCGCGCTTTGACCAGTGCCGTGGTGACGATGGCGCCTGCGTTGATCATCGGATTCGCAGGGCGGCCCGTCTTGGGTTCGAGGCTTATCGCATTGAAGGCTTCGCCGCTGGGTTCAGCACCGACGCACGCGAGCACGCGCTCGAGGCCCAAGTCCAAAAGCGCGAGCGCGTAAACGAACGGCTTCGAAATGGACTGCACGCTGAAGGGAGTGAGCGCATCGCCGGCCGTGCGGAGCATGCCGTCTGAGTTACATAGCGCAATGCCGAACAACTCAGGCGACGCGCAGGCAAGTTCAGGGATATAGTGTGCGACTTTCCCCTCGCGGTGAGGTCGCAGGCGGTCTACCAACTCGTCGAGCGTGGCGTCGTCGGCCAGCTCGTGCCTAGGTTCGTGGGGCATGCTCCCAGCGCGTGCACGATGCGGGCCTACGGCCGAGTCTGCTGCGCATTGTGAGTATGACTTACGTCTGGTATCGATGTCGTCGCCGCGCGCGGCCCCTGAACGCTACGGCGCGGGGCAGTCGCGATTGCACACGACGATGTTGCCAGGACAAGCCTTTACTGGCACTGAACAGTTCAGGCTGGCCGTGAGAGAAGCGCTGTGACGCAGCAGGCACTTCGCGCCTACCTCACAACTTAGGGAGCACCCGGTGGCACCCCGGCACTCGTGGTCACAGTTGGAGCCTGCCGCACAGCTGACGTTGCAACCCAATCCGCTGCAGGAGGTGGAGCAAACTGCGTTCGCGCGGCACTCGAAACCGCAGCTCGTGCCACTGCATTCGGCGCGGCACTGGGTCCCCTTGTCGCAGATTTGGCTGCAAGAGGTTTTGTTGCACTCGAAGTGACACGGGGATGTCGCTGCGGTGCATTGCTGTGGGCACGTTGGAAGAGCCGTGCACGGACTCGATTTGGGAACGCTTTCCCACCAAGGCCCACCCGGGTCGCCGGTGCCCGCGTCGGGGGCACCTGTGCTCGCGTCGGGATCGCTTGTACTTGCATCAGGGTCGCCTGCGCCCGCATCGGGTTTGTCCGTGCTCGCATCGGGCTCGCCTGTCGTGCTCGCGTCGGGATTGCCCGTGCTCGCATCGGGGTCTATCCCAACGTCGTCGCGGCCACCGTCTTGCGATAGGTCGTGTCCTGCGTCCCGCTTTGACCCATCGAGCGCGCCATCCGGGTGCGTGGTGCTCGCGTCGGGCCCCAACATTGTGCTCCCATCATGCGTGGGAGCAGGGGCATGGCCGTCGTAGCCTATCAGCATGCATCCACCAACCATCGACAGGCCGGCGAGTAACCCGATTAGACTTGCGCGATGTAGCGCTGCCGCAAGGGGACGCATGTATCCGATCCTAACAGGATTCACCCTGACGCTGGCTAGCGCAGAGTGTGGATCGACGCGCCAAAAGTGGGATGGTGTTTGAGGAAACTCTCGCCCTGGGTGCCATGAGCAAGCGCGAAACGGGAGCGCACAGTGTAAGGAATCTGCAGGATATGCCGTACGGCCCACACTCTTCGCGCCTTACGTTCTCGCATTGAGTTTCGTCTGCACGTCGTTCAAATCGAGCTTGAAGCGGTCGGGCTCCGCGGCCTTGCGCTTGCCCAGGCGACGGCGGAAATAGAGCGGCTTTGTAGCTCTGGCATCGCCTGTGCAAAGTGGGATGCTTATGCAAGTCATGTCGAAGCCTGCGTCCGAGACCCCGTACGTCACGCTACACAGCGAGCACGGCGTGCAGATCAAGGCCTGGGTGCGAGGCGTACCCTTCGACGCGGAGGCCGAGATGCAGCTGCGGAACATCGCGCAGCTGCCGTTCGTTCACAAGTGGGTGGCAGCCATGCCCGACGTCCATCTGGGCAAGGGCGCGACGGTGGGCAGTGTGATTGCGACGCAGGGCGCGGTCATTCCCGCGGCGGTCGGGGTGGACATCGGCTGCGGCATGATCGCGCTGGAGACGACGCTCACGGCCAATGACTTGCCCGAAACGCTCGCCCATGTGCGCAG
>CAZEWA010000015.1:46037-47176 GCA_964515685.1 uncultured Polyangiales bacterium
CAGGTCTGGTTCATGTTGCACAGCGGCTCGCGTGGCGTTGGAAACCGCATTGGCATGCACTTTATCGAGTTGGCTAAGCGCGAAATGAAGCGCTGGTTTGTGAATGTGCCCGATCGAGACCTCGCCTATCTCGCGGATGGAAGCCCACACTTTCATGCCTACTGGAAGGCTGTGAGCTGGGCTCAGAAGTATGCAGCCAGGAACCGTGAGTTGATGATGCAAGCGGTGATGGCGGCAGTGCAGGGCGCAAAGGGAATACCAGCGTTTTCTGCGACCTCGTCTGCCGTGAACTGCCACCACAACTACGTGGCCCGCGAGCAACATTACGGAGCGGACGTGCTCGTCACGCGCAAGGGAGCCGTGCGCGCGGGTGAAGGAGAGCTCGGAATCATTCCTGGCAGCATGGGTGCGCGCTCGTTCATCGTGCGCGGGCGCGGCAACCCCGAGTCGTTCTGCTCTTGCAGTCACGGTGCGGGCCGTAAGCTCTCACGCACGGCTGCGCGCAAGACGTTTAGCCTAGAGGACCACAAGCTTGCGACTGCGGGCATCGAGTGCCGTAAGGACGCGAGTGTGATCGACGAGACTCCGGGCGCGTACAAGTCCATCGAAGATGTGATGAAGGCGCAGGCTGACCTCGTGGATGTGGTGCATACGCTGCGACAGATCGTGTGTGTGAAGGGCTAGTCATAACGCGATCGGGTCTTCTGCTCGAAGGTGGAACCCACAACCCGAGCTCGCCGTCCTTCGACTTCATTACGCGTGTGTTCGTGCTCACGCTCGCTCGTATGGGCGTAGCTGTGGAAGTAAGTCTCGAGCGACATGGATTTTACCCAGCCGGAGGAGGACGCGTGCGCGCCCCGATCTCGCCATGCCGCAGGTCCGGGCAACGCACTGTTTGTCGACGCGAACGATCAAGGTGACATTGCCGCCATGGTCGAGCGAGGCTGGGATGCACCTCTGCGACCTTCGTCGTTACGGAAGAGCCCATGTTATTCTCTAAATGACACAGGCAGAAACGTAGCGAAAATGCGTCATTATCATGACTAGGTTCGTAGGCATACGCTGGCTCCACGCCGCACCAGGTGGGTGCTGCGCAGACGATTCGACGAAAGACAGACAGACCAGAAAACCCGCCTAAG
>CAZEWA010000016.1:0-46534 GCA_964515685.1 uncultured Polyangiales bacterium
TCACGACCGAGAAGCGCGGCTTCTTCTCGCGCCTGTTCTCCCCCTCCAACGCCTATGCGGGGTGACACCATGAGCAACTGGCTCAAATTCTTTAATCGCAAGAACGAAGGCACAGCCCAGGTTGCCAAGGATAGGCTCCAGATCATCGTCGCACGCGAGCGCTCCACGCTCGGTGGTGGCGCCCCTGGCTACCTTCCGCAGCTGCAGCAAGAGCTGATGCAAGTCATCGCCAAGTACGAGCGCGTAGACCTCGACCGCGTGCAGGTCAACATCGACCGCCGTGGCGAAACCGAAGTGCTCGAGCTCAGCATCATGCTGCCCGAAGGCCAACAGCCCCCCGCGCAGCCGGTTCGTGGTCGCGTCTCCTTCGCCTGAGCGCGCTTTACACACCCAAGACAAAAGCCCGTGCTGGCTCGCATCAAGCGAGTTGCCACGGGCTCTTTTGTTTTCGTGCGTTGTAGCGGCCCGCTCACAGCTACGCCGACAGCACAACGTGGCACGTCGGCCACTGACGGTTACTGCGTGATGCGACGCGCGTTCTTGGGCGGCTGCCACTCGAAGGTCTTGGCGTCGAGCGTGCGATTGAACTTGGGTGTCTTGAAGTCGATGCGGTTTCGATTTCCGTTGGCATCCACGATGAGCACGCGGTGCACGAGGCCCGCCCGCTCCTTGCTGCCGTCCACGTAAAAGAGAATGCGCTCGAAGTGCGGGCTCTTCTCCTTGGGTAGAAGCTCGAGTACCTGGCCTCCCTTGAAGCCTTGCTGCGCTGCATCGAGTAGACGGAACGTAAAGTCGTTGGCCAGCTTGCCCGTCCCGGTCAGAAACGCGAGAGCCTGGGGCAGCTCGGACTCGCTGATAGGACGCTCGAACACCTGACCTGGCTCAGCGGCGCTCTCACCGGGCTCGTACACCAGCAGCTTCGCGCCATTGCTGACGATGACCTTGCCGTTCGGCGCGGCGTAGTTCCAGCGCATTTTGCCCGGCTTCTGGAAGCTCACCTGGCCTGACGAGCGGTCGTATTTGTCGTAGAGCCGATGGTAGTAGGTCTGAAAAAACTCGGATTCGACGGCCTTGGTCTGGTCGTAGAAGGCCTGGACCTGAGCTGCCACGGCTTCCGCAGTTACATTTGTCGCAGAACTTTCAGCCTTGGCTGAAAGCGAGGTTGCGGCCGTAAGCAGACACACCAGGATCGCAACAAACCGCACAGACCGGAAACATAGCTGAGCAGGATTCACGTTTTTCCCCGAACGCATTGTGAACAGCGCTACCTGTTGGTTGTGGCCCTAGCTACGAGACGGGTCAATCGGCCAGGCGATTCAGCGCGAAATCACCATGAAAAGAAGCTTTCTCGGATTCGCGTGAGCCAATGTGCAGGAAACACACGCAAATTCTTGGGCGCTTGATTCTCGATCAAACGCTCTCCTAGGATGGCCATCGGAGTGTTCACGCACGGTGCGAGAACGCTGCAAACGTACGACAGGCCTGGCAGGGGATGCGAGACGTGACGCGCCTCAAGCCGACGTAGGAGGGATGGACATGGCGAAAGTAGCCTTCGATTCGCGGACGACGCTTGCAGGTCTCGAGGAGCGACACCGAATCCTGAAGAAACAGCTGGCCTTCCTCGAACGTCGCGCCTTCATGACCCCAACCGAACAACGAGAAGCGATGGACCTGAAGAAGCGAAAGCTCGCGACGAAGGATGCGATAGCCGCCCTGCGCTCGCTGCACAACATCAACTAAAGTCGCCTATGTAACGCGACTCCAGACCGCGCTGCCCCGTGCCTGTTGGCGGGGCACAGTTGTTTCTGGCCCCGCGTGCCTGCCCATAACGAGCACGCGCACGCGCCGCTAGCCAGCGTCGAGCTCAGACAGCGTGGTGACGAGATTGGTGCGCCAATCCGGCGTGAGTCCGAGTCCCGTGTCGCCCGCCTCTGCGCGGCAAAGTGCGAGGTAGTGACGGGCCCGAACCTTGTCGCCGGTACGGAACGCCGTCATGCCGTACAGATAGTAGAAGCGAGCGCGCAGCTCTTTATCCATCTGCGGGACGCTCGGCTCGAGATCCGTGAGCCAAACTTGCGCGTTCTCGTATCGCGCTTGCCCAAAGGCTTGTTCCGCGCGGCGGAGATCATCGCGCAGCGCGGCACAGCTCAACAACGCGGCACAGAATAGGGCAATCCAGACACTTCGCATGGGCGCGCACGATAGCTGGGTAAATGTGGCTTCGACAAGCGCGCGCACTCCACGCCTCCTCAAATAAAAACGCGCTCGCAGGGACCGCCGACCCCGCGAGCGCCAAGCTCTATATGAAAGATGTCCGTCGACGCCGCCGACTCGCAAAGGAAGCCAAGCAAGCCAAGCGAGGAGTCTCTCTGCTCCTCATACCAACCAACCAGGTTCACCCTTTAGCAAGCGATATGCCAGCAGCGCGCAGGCTCGATCACGGACTTTGAAATTACTCCTGTTATTTCATGCACTTACACAGAATTTCCAGCCTGTTTCACTGTGTGCGCAAGAACACGTTCAGGACTCCCCGACATGACATTTGTGTCAGTCCATCCCTTGGAGTCTTCGGCCTGCGTGACGTCCACGGTCTTGGATAGAGGAATTTTGCAATTTTACTGTGATCGAAATCTCACTTTCGGCACTGACAACGCTCGCCAGGCCGCAGATCGACTGGACAACTCTGTCACACGCTCGAACGAGTCAGTCGACCCACTCCACTTCGACCTCGAGCGACAAGTCGTCCTGGGCGGAACACGCCCCCGTACTGTCTAGCCACATCCGCGTATCGAGGCTGCGCTCATCGCCCAGAGACGTGAGGTAAAAAGCCAGCTCCGGGACACTCTCCATCAGCCGCTCCACATAGTCGCGCGCGAGAAACAGCACGGTCGAGCGTTGAGCCGCCGTCACAGTCGCTGCCGCGGCGCCACCGTCGAGCAGCGACATTTCACCGAACACATCGCCCGCCTTGAGCGTCGCGAGCAGCACTTTCTCGTCCCCAATGCGCTTCCAGACATCGACAGCGCCTTGCAGCACAACATAGAGGCCACGCCCGGGCTCACCTTCTCGAATCAGGTCGGTCTGATTGGCGACCTCGTGGGCCACAAAGCGCCGCACCAAATCGATGCGCTGCGACAGGCTCAACGGCCGGAACAGGCGCGAGGTGTTGATCAAGTTGTTCACCAAGCGCTCACGCGTGAACTTGGCGAGCGCGCGCGCGATGGTCGAAGCGCCGTCGCCTGAGGAGAGCTGGGAGAGGGCCTCCACTTGAAGCTCGAACAGATCCGCTTCGCGCGTCGTGACGATGTGCGCAGAACGCGGCGCATCGATGAGAAGCGCCATCTCTCCAAACACAGCGCCTTCGTGCAAAGTGGTGAGATGAACTTGCGTTCCGTCGGGCTCGTCGCGCAGTACGTCGAAATCGCCGCGGGCGGCCAGGAAGAAGCTCTTGCCCACTTCGCCCTGCGTGATTACGGGTTGTCCCACTCGCTTACGCACCAAGGTGAGCTCTCGAAATACCGTCACGAAGTCTTCCCGAGTCAGCTCGCTCAACAGAGGAATCGGCGGCAAAACCGGTAGCACTTGCGCGCTCGGCAGCGCTTTGCCGATTTGCTCCGCCTGTTCGAGCAGGGCTTCACCTTGCAGCGCGCGCAGCTCCAAAAGAGCCGGAACCGCGAGCGTGTCTTCGTCGACAGGCGCCGGCCGTGCGCCACGCCCTACCTTGCCATCCACCGCGTAGAGTTCGGCTACGCTCGTCACCTGCGCCTCGAGCAGCGGTTCGAGCGTGGTTAGGATCTTGATAGCGACGAGCGCGCGCAGAGGGTGCCCCGCACTCGCCGCGTATCTCGCAAAGGTTGTATACACGACCGCGGCGCGCTGCACCTGCCCCAACGCGAGCAAGCTGTCCGCCACGCGGAGGCGTGCGTCGAGGTGCTCAGGTTGAACCGTTAGAACAGCGAGATAGTCGAGCAGCGCATCCTCGAAGGCGCCCTGCTGAAAGGCCTGCTCGGCCCGTACACGTAGCTCAGACACTGTGTTCGGCGTCACCGTTTGGACTCTACCAGCCTTGCAAATCCGAGAGGTGGGCAAAAACTCTATGCGTTCTGCCCCAAGACCTCAGGATGGAGTACACTGTCGCCCCACTCCCATGAGTGTCGCCTGCACGAGCTGTGGCCACCCCATCCCTGCCGGGCAATTTCGCTGTGGCAAATGTGGCGCTGTGCAATCTGGCGAGCTGGAAGACCCCGGCGAAATCGCGGCTAGCGCAGCCGCTTCGGTACGTCCCTCCCCTCCGCGCGCAGCGGAGACAGCGGCGCCCTTGCCGGAACACGTGCAGTCCCAGGGCGAGGACGAAGCGCAGAAAGAGTTCGTCGTTCCGCGCGGTACATTTGCGTCCGAGACGCCGCCCTCGCGTGACGGCGATCCCTCTGAGCCTGTACCGCACGCACAGGCGACGTCCGATGAGCGCGCCAATGCGAGCAGGGCCGAATCGAAGCTCGATGCGACCCGCATCACGCCCGACAAGGGCCACGCAAGCTCCCAACGCATGCGGGTGGCACGCAGCCCCGAGCGCCCGCCGTTTCTAGCTTCTGAAATCTTGCGTGAAGACATCGCCCCCAAGGAGCCCGGCCGCACGACGCTCGCAGTGGTGCTCGCGCTGGCTCCTACGCTCGGCCTCGCGTCGCTCTTGATCGCCGGTTTTCAGTCGATGACCGCCATCGCGTTGGCCGTTCTCTACGTTGTGCTGGCGTGCCTCGGCAGAGTGCAGTTTCCCTACGCGCAACGTGCGACGTGGCTCGCGATGTTGAGCGGCCTGCCACTCGCGGGCGCAATGTGGTGGCGCTACGCGTCAGGCGCAGGTTTGCCCGACCTCTTGCTCGCGGCAGGCGTACCAGCCCTCTCCTGTTCGCTCTATCTGCGCTCCTGGTACCGCAACTCCATGATAGCTCGCGCACTGGTCGCCGTATCGCTCGTCCCGAGCTGCATTTGGGCCTTCAGCATGAGCCATCGCGGACTGCTGTCGCTCGAATTCATGTGGCAATCGTGGCTGCCGGCCGTGACCTGGTACGTCCTGGTCATCCTGTGCCTGCTGTCGCTCCTGGCTTTTATGGGCGACGAGACCACAGGTGGCTGTACGGCGTGGGCCGTCGGCCTTTCCGGTTGGTACGGAGCGTACGCAAGTTTGCGCTTCGCCCTCGACGCCGACGTGGTGGAAGTCTCGCCGCGCACCCTAGGCCTCGCAGAGCCTGTGCTGGCAGCCGTGCTCGGCATCGCACTCGCGCAGCTCTTGGCGCGCCTCCTTGCGCGCAAACCAAATCGCATCGAGCCCGCTCTCGCGACACCCACCTGAGCGTGCGGGCGATTGTCGCAGGCCGAGCTCAGGGCAAACGGCGCGGCCACGAAGCAAGAAGCACGACGAGGCACGTGCGACCTTTGTCGTCGACGGCTTGGCCAAAGCCCGCGTCCGTAAAACGCCGGTCCGACACGGCCAATCGGTGCGAAGGGCTCTCGAATACGGCGCTGAGCGCTGCGTCGGCGGACTCGGCACGCGCCACGGCCTCGCCCACCATGCGGGCGCTCAGGCGTTCGGCCCGTAGACGCGTCTCAGGATCATCCCCCTGCTCGATGCGGTGTCCCACCTTGCCTAGCTCACACACCTTCTTTGCATGCCGCTGTGCGCTCTGGGAGAGTGCCTGATTGGGCCGCAGCGAGCCTACGCCCTCCGTGTGCCGGAAGCCGTCGAGCCGCGCAAAGAGCGCACTGAGCGGGCGTTGCCGTTCACCTCGCGGGCCCGCCTCACTGCGCACGCGCGGCTCAGAGACCGGGCCTGCCCCGAGGAACAACTCAGCCACGGGCCGCGGTCCCTGGGGCCCCTCGGCCACAAGCTGCACACGTTGTGCGCTGAGCTCAGGCGCAAGCCGCACGCCGTCTCGGAGACGCGCCACGCCGACATCGATACGGCTCACCCGCCCGTCGTCGCTTTCGACTACGATGTGAGGCGCCCGAAAACCGGGCGACAGGCGACCGCGCAGTACATCACCCTCACGCCGCAGCTCGCCTCCGCGCGCTGAAACCAGCACCAGGCGACGTGACTCAGAACTCGCAACACCGCACACAAGCGGCCCATCCGCACGCTCGGACAACCCGACGAGCCACGTGCGCAGCGCGTCGTCGTCGTGCCCCTCGTGAGCATGTACCGCCACGCCGTCGAAGCCCAGGTTTCGGGCTTCCGGCAAAAGCTGCAAGGGGTCGATGGTCCCGCCGCGCATCAGCAGATTCGCCGCCGCCTCGGCCAACACATCCTCGTGCCGGCAGGGGAGCTCGAACGCCTTCGCGCTCGGCATCCCCCAAAGCGCCCCCACCACCAAGCAACCAAGCGGCCAGACCTTGCCCATCATCACCACAAGGCTACCGCGAGCGCCGCCTGGCTTACGAGATTTTGCAGGACGGCTCGATGCTAAGCGGACTCACTACTCGTGGCCGCTCGGGCGCGCAGCAGCTTCAGCCGCCACGTCGTCCTTCATGTGGCAGCTCTTGTACTTCTTGCCACTACCACAATGACAGGGGTCGTTGCGGCCGACCTTGGGCAGATCCCGGCGAATGGTCTCCCGTGAAGGCCGCATGGACTCAGGCACAGCCGACCGACGCGCCAGGGCCTGCGCTTGGGCTTCCGCAAAGCCGTCGTCGTCGTCCTCGTCCTCGTCGTCCATTGGAGGGCGTGTTGCGGCCTGGGGCACCGCAGCCTGGGGCCGTGGTGCCGGACGTCCGGGCTGCTGCTGTTGGGTCACGAGCCTTCGCGCTTGCGCCATGAGCGCGGCTTGCTGCGCCGCTTGCGAATGACGGGCCGCTATCACCATGCGCGACTGAGCGGCAGGCGCCGCGCTGGGAGCCTGCTGCTGCGCCGCACCCGGGTGTTGCGCTTGAATCGCCTGTTGGCGCGCTTCCACCTGCCGACGACGCTGGGCCTCCGCTTGCTCGACCTCACGCTCCGTGAGGCGCTGCACGCGGAACAGCTTCTCCACCACCGATGCCTTGGTGTTCTGAAGCGTCTGCACGAACAGGTCGTAGCCCTCGCGCTTGTACTCCTTCTTGGGATCGCGCTGACCGTAGCCGCGTAGCCCGATGCCGTCGCGCAGGTGATCCATGTGCGACAAGTGCTCGAGCCACTGCTTGTCGATCTCCTGGAGGAACAGCGTGCGGAACAGACGCAGGAAGTGGATCGGCGTGAACTCCTTCTGCCGTTCCTTGAGCGCTTCTTCAGCCTGTGCGTAGAGCGCGGTAGCAATCTCCATGCTCTCGGTCATGCGCGAGATATTCGGATTGGCCGTGAGCTCGAACTGCTCACCGAAGGCCTTTTCAAGGCCCTTGATGTCCCAGTCTTCCCAATGCTTCTTGGCCGGGCATGTTCGCTCGACCATCGAACCGATAATTTCGTCGAGCACGTCGAGCAGGCGTTCCTGCTGTTCCGTCAGCGCCAGCGACACGTCGCGCTCGAGACGCTCGATGGCCTTCTGTGGGCTCTGCTTTACGTCTTCGAGCGACGCGCAGTAGCCAAACCACATGTACACGTCACGCTCGAGGGCATCGACGCGCAGCTCACCGAGCTCGCTGATGTCCATCACCATGACCTTCTGACGATAGGCGGCGACCTCCTCCGCCGTCGCGTCATCGCTCGGAAGCTTGGCTCCGTGCACGCGCACCATATCGCGCAAGATGGTCTGGGCTGCGTCCGCAAGGCCCTGGTTCAGCTCCTTGGCCAGCGACTCGGGCTTCACGCCACGCTTCGCCTCGTCTTCGCTCGGTACACTCTGGTAACGACCCTCGAGAATCTGGCGCCGCAAGTTGTAGATGCTCTTGCGCTGCTGATTCATCACGTCGTCGTACTCGAGCAGATTCTTACGAATATCGAAGTTGCGCTCTTCGACCTTCTTCTGCGCGTTTTGCACGGCCCGGGTGACCCAGGGATGTTCGATCGGCACGTCTTCTTCCATGCCGAGTCGGTCCATCAACACCTGGACGCGCTCACCCGCAAAGATGCGCATGAGGTCGTCTTCGAGCGAGAGGAAGAAGCGCGATGAACCCGGATCGCCCTGACGGCCGGCGCGGCCGCGCAGCTGGTTGTCGATGCGGCGCGATTCGTGACGCTCCGTGCCGACAATGTGAAGGCCCCCCCCTGCGAGCACTTCCTTCTTCTCTGCCTCGCACTGCCCGCTGTAGTGCTCCGTGACCTCTTTGATCTTGGCTTCGAGTGCGTCTTTGTCGGCTCGCAGGGCCTCGTCGGCCGACTGCAACACCTCGTAGCGCGCGATCATCTCGGGGTTTCCACCGAGCAAGATGTCGGTACCGCGACCTGCCATGTTGGTGGCCACGGTGACAGCGCCCTTGCGTCCCGCCTGTGCGACGACATACGCCTCACGTTCGTGCTGCTTTGCGCTGAGCACGTTGTGCGGAATGCCGCGCTTATCGAGCAGACGAGACAGGGCTTCCGACTTCTCGACGCTGGTCGTACCGACAAGCACGGGCAAGCCCTTGGCGCGGCACTCTTCGATTTCCTTGGCGACCGCGCGGAACTTTTCCTTCTCGCTCTTGTAGACGAGATCTTCCGCGTCTTTACGCTGGATTTGCCGATTGGTGGGGATAACCACCACGTCCAGGCTGTAGATTTTCTGGAACTCAGAGGCCTCGGTGTCGGCCGTACCGGTCATGCCCGAGAGCTTGTTGTAGAGGCGGAACAAGTTCTGGAACGAGATGGTCGCCAGCGTGCGGCTCTCGTCCTGAATCGACACGTGCTCCTTGGCTTCCACCGCCTGGTGCAAGCCCTCGGACCAGCGACGACCCGCCAGCGTACGACCCGTGAACTCGTCGATGATGACGACCTTACCGTCCGCCGAGACCATGTACTGCTGGTCGCGCTTGTACAGCGCGTGCGCCTTCAAGCACTGATTCAAGATGTGCAGCGTCTCGAGGTTGACCGGCTCGTACAGGTTTTCTTCCTGCGTGATGCCGCGCTGTCGAAGCAAGCGCTGGCCGTGGACGATGCCCTCTTCCGTCAGCGTGACCGAGTGTCCCTTCTCGTCGACAACGTAGTGCTCGTCCTTGCGAAGCTTGGGAATAAGCTCGGTAATCTGTGCGTATTTCTCGCTCGCGCTCTCGCCGGGGCCGCTGATGATGAGCGGCGTACGGGCTTCGTCGACCAAGATGGAGTCGACCTCATCTACGATAGCGAAGTTCAGCGGACGCTGCGCGTAGTCGTAGATGCTGAACTTCATATTGTCGCGCAGGTAGTCGAAGCCGAACTCGTTGTTCTGGCCGTACGTGATGTCGCAGCGGTAAGCGCGCTTCTTCGCTGCATCGCGCTGCTGCGGAACCACCACGCCGATGCTCAGCCCCATCCAGTTGTAGAGGCGTCCCATCCACTCGGCGTCGCGCTTGGCGAGGTAGTCGTTGACCGTGACCACGTGCACGCCCTTGCCGGAAAGCGCGTTCAGGTAGCAGGGCAGCGTCGCAACGAGCGTCTTGCCTTCGCCGGTCTTCATCTCGGCGATCTTGCCTTCGTGCAAAACCATGCCGCCGATGAGCTGCACGTCGTAGTGGCGCATGCCCAGAACGCGCTTGCTCGCCTCACGCAGAGCGGCGAAGCCGTCAAAACGTAGGTCGTCGAGCGAGGCTCCGTTGGCGAGCATCTGCTTAAACTCTGCGGTCTTTGCTTGGAGCTGGTCGTCGGTCAGCTTCGCGTAAAGGGCTTCGCGTTGATTGATGGCCTCGACCATCGGGCGTAGACGCTTGATCTCACGCTCGTGCTTGGTACCGAGGACCTTCTGGAGAACCCACTGAAACATTCGGCTTCCCTTCGAAAAGCGGACCGGGACCGCACAATCTGCGGACCTGGGGGGGCAATCTAAGGCGTGCCCTCCCGCTTCGCAATCCCTTGACGGGTTACAATTAGGGTGCGACTCGCTCACCCCGCGCGTTTTCTATGTTTTTCTTAAAACCACAACGGTTTCGCCACGATAAGCAGCGCACCCGCCAAAAAAGCCAGAAGCACCGCGAGAACCAGAAGGACGACCCCAAGCCGTCCCGAGGCGGCCCCTTGCTCCCCGCCCGTGTCGCTCGCCGCAGCCGCCCGATCGAGGATAGCGCGCGCCTGGTCGGCTGCCGAAAATCCTCGTTGCATCAGGGTCGCTGCGACCAAGAGCGCGGCGAACACCAAGACCCCGCCGACCGCAAAGCGCATGCCCGCCTTGCGAGCGGAAAGCCGCGCAATCTGCGCCTTTCGCTCGCTCAGCGCTTCGGGCACAGGCACCCGGAGCAGCTCGCTTGGCGCAAACAGGTAGGCCGCACTGCGCTGAAAATCCTGGACCATAAACAGGGGAAGCTGTTCGGCCAGGCCGCGCGTCTCCGGGCTGCTGCCTTTTGCCTCGGCGAACTGTGCGATCTTTTGAAGCGCTTTCCCCGGCGTCTCGCCGACCGCCCTGCGGTAGACGAGTCGTGCCCCCTCACCCTCCCCGGCAAACCTGTCGACGCGGGCTTGAACACGTGTGATCTCACCTGGCGGAAACCACGCTGGGTTGAGCTCCAACGTGGAACTGGGCGCCGGTTGGGCCACGCTTCGAGAAGCACGAAAACGCTCGCGTACGAACACGTCGACGATCGCGGCGCTCCGCCCCGGGGGCAGGGAAAGCGAAACGGGCAGCGCAGCCTCGGGTTCGAGCACCGGAGCGCCCACAAACACCCCGACCTCACCGAGGCCCACGGGCAGGCGCAGGCTGCGCTCTGCCACGCGTTCGCCCGCCCGGTAAGCATCCAACGTCAGTTGAGCCTCGAGTCCGTGCACCACCAGCTCGAACTGAACCAGCCCCTCCGTCTCCAAGTTCGGCTGCGGGGCCTCTAGAACGGTGACTTGGGACGAAGCCCGCGCACGCACGGCGCTCTTCGGCTCACCCACCCAAACCAGCAGGCTGCAAGGCACCTCCGGGATACAAACTCCCCCAGAAATGCGCGGCAAAAATGGCTGGGGTGGCACAGCACCTGGCACCGCCCGCACGGCCCCCGCGGCAAAGCTTTGCAAGGGACTGGCCCACCGCGGATGGGCTTTGAGCGTGGGGGCTTTGTCCGCGACTTCCAGTGGGCGAACGCAGCGCGCCACTTCGCCGTCGACCTCCACCACGGCCTCCAAGCTGGCCCTCCCCTGCAGCGTCGCGGGGATGGTGATTTCCCCTTCCATGCTCTGGGTAAGTGGCTGCGGCGACAGCGTCGTGTGCGCGACCACGCGATCTTGTTCGTCCAAAAGACTGAGCCGGACCTCAGCCAACAAAAGAGCCGGGCCCTCTGGCGCCTCGAGACGTTCGAGCAAAAGCGCTCGGACCGCCAGAGTTTCCCCGGGCCGCGCGAACGCTTCAGCGGTCAGCTGCAGATCGCGGCCGACTGCGGCTCGTTCGCTCGCCCACAACAATGAAAGCGCAAACAGGCCAGCCAACAGTGCGATTGTGCGCGTGAGCAGCACAATTTTCCTGGTTGGGGAAAACTCTGTCTCGGATTGGTCGTCCAGCGCTGTCGACAAGCCGGAAATCCTAGCCTAGTCTGCGACATCTGTATTGGGCGCGAAGGAAGGAGGGCCATCATGGGAGAAGTAGTGACACCGAGCGAAGCCACCATCACCGATCTGCATGATGCCCTCAACGCCTACATGCTCAAAAAGGGGTTGCGTTCGACCTCGCAGCGCCGCCTGGTCACCGACATTTTCTTCCGCTCGGCAGGGCACCTTTCCATCGAAGACCTACTCGCGAAGGTGCGCGAGCAGGACCCCAAGGTTGGCTACGCCACGGTGTACCGCACGCTTCGGCTCCTTGCGGAGTGCGAGCTAGCCAGTGTGCGCCATTTCGGAGATGGTGTTGCGCGTTACGAGCTCGCCGACGAGGGCGAGCACCACCACGATCACCTGATCTGCATGGACTGCACCCGCATCGTCGAATTCGAAGACGAGGCCATCGAGGTGCTGCAAGATCGCGTGGCCGAGCGACACGGCTTCAAATTACGCAGCCACAAGCATGAGCTCTACGGCGTTTGCCCGGAGTGCCAGGCCAAGAGCCGCGACGCGCGCGACTGAGCTTCTCGGCCAAACCTGCGCAGCAAACCCCATGGAGCGTGTAGGTAAAACAGTACGCAGGCCCCAAGTTCATTCAGTCGCGGGTCGGTAGAGCGTTCGTCGAGAAAGCGCGCTAACACGCGTCTGTGACGATTCTAACCGCGCGTGCACTCACCAAAAGCTACGGCCCCCACAGCGTGCTCTCCGGCATCGACTTGAGCATTCACCAAGGGGAGCGCGTGGGTCTCGTCGGCCAGAACGGCTCTGGCAAGAGCACATTGGCCCGCATCTTGGTCGGCGAAGAGGTGCCTGACACCGGCGAAATCGCCATCCGGCGCGATGCGCGGGTGCTCTATCTCGCCCAGGTGCCGCTGCTCGACCCGGAGCGCACGGTTCTCGACACGGTCCTGATGGGGCTCACGCACTGGTGGGCCGCGCGCGAGCGCTACGATGCCGCCCTACTCGCCATCGAACAGGACACCACGGGCAATGTCGACACCCATTTGGATGCGCAAACCAAGGCCTACGCGGAGCTCGAGCACCACGGCGGCTTCGACGTCTCCCACCGTGCACGCGCGGTGCTCAGTGCCCTCGGCGTGCGGGACCCGGAAGCCAAGGTCGGCAATCAAAGCGGCGGCGAGCAGCGACGCGTAGCCCTGGCGCGCCTGCTCGTGGCGGAGCCCGACCTCGCGATCCTCGACGAGCCGACCAACCACCTCGACATCGACGCCATCGAGTGGCTCGAGACGCACCTGGCGGAGCACTTCCGCGGTTCGGTGCTGCTGATAAGCCACGACCGCTACTTCTTGGACGGAGTCGTCGACCGCACGCTCGAGGTCGAGCGCGGCAAGATGTTCGGTTACGACGGTGGATTCGGCGATTACCTGCGCGGCAAGGCCGAGCGCGTCGCCTTGGCCGAGCGCACGGAACAGAACCGCCAGAATTTCCTGCGCAAGGAGCTCGACTGGCTGAGCCGCAGCCCGCCAGCACGCACCACCAAACAGCAAGCGCGTATCGACCGCGCGGAACAGGCCGTGCTCGCGCGCCCTGCAGCAAAGGCACAAAAGCTCGATCTCGAGCTCGCGACGACGCGCGGCGGCAAGACAATTTTGGACCTCGAGCGCATCGCAGTGCACGCGCCGGACAGCACGCGCCCGCTGATCGACGACCTCACGTTGCACCTCACGCAGGGCGAGCGGCTCGGCATTTTGGGCCCAAACGGCTCTGGAAAAAGCACGCTTTTGCGCGCGATCCTGGGCGAACATCCGCTCGCAGGCGGCAGGCTTACGCTGGGCAAGAATGCGCGCGTTGCCTACCTGAGCCAGCACCGCACGGGGCTCGACGAAGACAAGAGCATCCTCGAGAACGTGACCGAGGGCCGCTCCCACGTGCGCATTGGCGAGCGCGAAGTGCACGCCATGACCTACCTCGAGAACTTCATGTTCTCCGGCAGCGACGTGCGAAAGCCCGTGTCCGCGCTGAGCGGTGGCGAGCGTACGCGCGTGGCTTTGGCCAAGCTATTGCGCCAAGAAACCAGCCTGTTGTTGCTCGATGAGCCGACGAACGACCTCGACCTGGACACTTTGGCGGCGCTCGAGGGACTCCTGCTCGAGCACGACATCACGGCCATCGTCGTAACCCACGACCGTTGGTTTCTGGATCGCATCGCTACGTCCATTCTGTGGTTCGAAGGCAACGCGAAAGTCACCCGTTTGGTCGGCAATTACACGTCGGTCCGCGCTTACCGCGACAAGCAGCGTGCCGAGACCGACGCCGCCCAAAAAGCGGCAATGCAGGCCCAAGCCAAGCCCAAGGCGCAGGCCTCGGCCTCTCCCAGCAACAAGAAAGGCCTGTCGTACAAAGAGCAGAAAGAGCTCGACCAGATCGAAGGCCTCATCGAGCAGGCCGAAAGCCGCGTGCAAGAGCTCGATGCCCAGCTTGCCGATCCCGCCGTATACGCCTCACGCGCGGCCGAAGTACCTGCGCTCGTCGCAGAGCGAGACAAGGCGCGCGCCGAGGCAGAGCGCCTGATGAATCGCTGGGCCGAGCTCGAGGAAAAGCGCGGCTGAGTTCTCCCGATCCGACGGACGCTTACGCGCGCGCCGTGGCGATTGCGTTGCGCGCGACTTCGAAGTCCTGCGGCGTTTGTACGCTCACGCAGGTCGCGCTTTTGTCGATGCGACGGGCCAAGCCGCTCAAGACCTTACCTGCGCCTATCTCGACGAACAGCGATACGCCGTCCGCAATCATTTGGGCCACGCTTTCCTGCCAGCGCACAGGGCGGCTCACCTGACGGATCAAAGCATCGCGCAAAGGGGCTGCCGTGGTCACAGGCGCTGCATCCACGTTTACATAGACGACAGCTGCGGGATCAGAGAACGCAACGGCATGGAGATGGGGCGTTAGGCGCTCTTCCGCCGGGCGCATCAAGCTCGAATGAAAGGGTGCGCTCACCGGCAGCGGCATCACGCGACAACCGAGTCCCACCAGAACCGGCGTGATCGCAGTCACCGCTGCGGCGTCGCCCGCGATGACGAGCTGACCGGGCGAGTTGTAGTTCACCGCCTCGACCACACCGGACGCCTCCCGACAGGCCTTCTCGATTGCCGCGACGTCGCCCCCGATAAGAGCAGCCATCGCGCCCTGACCTATGGGCACAGCTTCCTGCATGTACTGACCACGCTTGCGGACCAAGCGCACTGCCTCCTCGAACGAGAGTGCGCCGGCTGCGACATTGGCGCTGTACTCCCCCAAGCTGTGCCCTGCGACTACATCGGGCTTCTCCCCGAGTGCGCGAAACAGTGCCACGCTGACTGTCAGCAGTGCTGGTTGCGTATTCGCCGTAAGCCTAAGGTCCGCCTCGGGCCCCTCGAAACACAGCCTGGAAAGCGACTCTTCGAGCGCGGCATCGGCCGCTTCGAACACCGCCCGCGCAGCAGGCTCGCTCTCGAATGCGAGCCTCCCCATGCCGACCGCCTGCGAGCCTTGGCCTGGAAATACAAACGCAACTTTCCCCATCGGTCCCTCGTGGACACCGGCTTACTCCTTTTCGCCACCTATCGCCACATCCGCTGCGTGCACAAAGCACTCCGCAAACGCATCATTTTTGCAGTAGGATCCCCAAGTGGGGGACCAACGCGTACGAGTCAGCGACAGCGGCATCCTGAGTTTCTCGCCACCTGAGCTCAAGACCCGCTTCACTGCACAACCTGGCGACTACCATCTGCATCAAGGCCCAAGCGGAGCTTTCCTGCTGACGCGCGTAGCCTTACCTAAACAGAACACACAAAAGCTGAGTGGCCGTATCCTGATGATGGGTGAGCTCGTCCACCGCATGAACGTGGTCGAGATCATCAACCTTGTCATGTCGTCGAACTGGCGCGGCGAACTGCACTTGGTTGGGCCATCCGGCAGCAGAATGCTCTCCATCGATCAGGGCGCCCTCAAGCATGCGCGCACGGACTTCGAGCCCGAACGCTTGGGCGAGATTCTCGTGCGGGCCGGCCTTTTAGAGCGCGCGCAGCTAGCGCAGCTCCTCTTGCAAAAGCCTGCGGACAAGCGCTTTGGCCAAGTGTTGGTCGAACGCGGTCTCATCACGCAAGACGTCTTGTTCAAACAGCTTCAGCATCAGGTTGAGGTCATCTTCAACGGCGCGTTGCTGGAAGAGAGCGGGCTCTATTGGTTTGTCACCCCTTCAGAAGAGGCCGACATCCAAGCCGCCACGGTACATCTTTCGATTCAGGGACTCCTCATGGAGGGCGTCCAGCAAATCGACGAAATGGGGCTTTTTCGCGAGCGAATCCCGCACAACAACCTGTACCCGGTCGCAGTAACCAACCCGCCGAACGCCAAAATCGAGACACTCGACAAGAACGCGCTCGAGCTGCTTTCGCTGTGTGATGGCACGCGTACCATCGACGACTTGGCGAGGGCGCGCAGCTTGGCGGAGTTTCCGACGCTCAAAGCCGTTTACGGACTTTTGCGTGCGAGTCTCGTGCAGTTGCGGCGCGGGCCCAGGCTCGACGCCAAGACGGCGCAGCGGCTCGTACGCGAGTTCAACGACTTGATTCGTGACGTATTCATGGTGGTGGCCACGTACGGCCGCATGGATACAACCCGGCGTGCCCTTTCGGCCTGGCTCAAGGCAAGTCCGCACGAAAGCGTGCTCGGTTCCGAGGTCGACATCGACGGCACCCTCGACGCACAGCAGGTCACGAAGCAACTCGAGGCCGGCAAGAACGACGACCCGATGACGGCGCTCCATCAAGCGCTGCACGAACTCGTCGCCTACGCGCTCTTCACGGCCAGCGTAGGTTTGCCGCGCAGCGACGAACAGACGCTGGCGCGCGACATCAACGCCCGACTCAAGTCACTCAAGCTCTAGCGCTGCGCCGGGACGCGCATGCGTCAGCCGCCCCTAAGCGTCCGCTAAACGCGTTCGACGTCGTACACGCCCTGAATCTTGGCGATATTTCGCATCAACGAGCGCAGCGTGCTCGCGTCGCTGACCGTGAACTGAAAGGTGTTCACGGACCGACCGTCCATCAACGAGCGACAGGTGGCCTCGCTGATGTTCAATCCGCTGTCGACGAACGCACCGGTAACGGTCGACAAGATGCCGGGTCGGTCGGCTGTGACCACGCGAACCTGCACCGCGCGTTCAACCTTCGCGTCGTTCGCCCAGCTGACATCGATGCGCCTGTCTGGATCGAGCTCCATCGCTTCACGACAGCCGCGACGATGGACGGTGACGCCGCGACCGCGCGTGATGAAGCCCGTGATGGAATCCCCGGGCAAAGGATTACAGCACTTGGCAAAGCGCACGAGCACATCGTCGATGCCGGCAATACGGATGCCCGTGATGCCGTCTTTGCGCGTGACCTTGCGCACCGTGCGCTCGAAGAACGAAGGCTTTAGCGCCTTCTTTTCCTGCGTCTCGTCTTGCGATTCGAGCGCTTCGGCGACCTGCTTCGACTCAACCTTGCCGTAACCGACCGCTGCGTAGAGCTCCTCTAACGAACCCACATGGAGTCCTGCGAAGGCCTTGTCGAGCATGCCTGACTTGATCGCACGGTTGAGGCTCAACCCGCGCTTGTGCAGATCGCGCTCGAGCAACTCCTTGCCCAGATCGATGCTTTGTCGGCGCTCTTCCGTACGCAAGTGCGCACGGATGCGCGAGCGGGCACGACTCGAAGCCACGAAGTCGAGCCAGTCCTTGTTGGGCTGCTGGTTCGGGTTCGTGAGGATCTCGATGGTGTCGCCGTTCAAGAGCTCATGACGCAGCGACACGAGCGCGCCATTGACCCTAGCACCCGAGCAGTGGTCACCCACTTCGGAGTGAATCGCATAGGCGAAGTCGACCGGCGTCGCACCACGCGGAAACACGCGCACGTCGCCCTTCGGCGTAAAAACGTAGACCTCGTCGTTGAAGAGGTCGACTCGCACACTCTCGAGGAATTCCGCCGGATCTTTGACGTCCTTCTGAAACTCCATGAGCTGACGCAGCCACGCGAATTTCGCGGCATCTTTGGCGTCGAGACCGCCCGTGTTCTGCTTGTACTTCCAGTGCGCGGCGATACCGAGCTCTGCCACGCTGTGCATCTCGCGCGTTCGTATCTGCACTTCGATGCGGCGGTGCCCCGGGCCGATGACCGTCGTGTGCAACGACTGATACATGTTGGGCTTGGGCAGCGCGATGTAGTCCTTGAAACGCCCAGGTATCGGCGTCCATTGCGAGTGGATCACGCCGAGGGCCGCGTAACAGTCAGCAACGTTCTCCACCATCACGCGGAACGCCACGTAGTCGTAGATTTGCTCGAACTCGCACTGCTGCCTGCGCATCTTCTCCCAGAGCGAATAGAGCCCCTTGATGCGCCCGTTCACTTCGACGGCGAAGTTGCGTTCGATGAGCATCTTCTCGATGCGGCGAGACACGTCGGTGACAAACTTCTCGCGGTCCCGTGCCACGCGCTTCGTCTGCTTCACCAGATCCGCGTACTGCTCCGGATACAGATAGCGAAACGCGAGGTCCTGCAGCTCGTTCTTGATCCACTGAATACCCAAGCGTCCGGCCAGGGGCGCGTAGATTTCCAAGGTTTCGCGAGCGATTCGCTCCTGCGAGTCCACGGACATGTGGTCGAGCGTCCGCATGTTGTCGAGACGGTCGGCCAACTTGACGAGCAGCACGCGAATGTCGCGCGCCATCGCGACCAGCATCTTGCGGAAGCTCTCCGCCTGCTGGTCTTCCTTGCTCGTGAAGTTGATCTTACCGAGCTTCGTTACGCCATCGACCAGGAACGCAATCTCCTCGCCGAACAGCTGCACGATTTCGGCTTCGGTGGCCTGCGTGTCTTCCACCACATCGTGAAGTAAGGCAGCACACACGCTCGCGCCATCGAGGTGCATGTCCGCAATGATGTGCGCCACGCTGACGGGGTGAATGAAGTAGGGGTCGCCGCTCTTCCGCAGCTGCCCCTCGTGCATACGCGACGAGTAGACGTAGGCCTTGTTGATGAGGTCCGCGTCGGCCGTCGGATGGTACGCCGTGACTTTGTCTAGGATGTCGGTCAGGCGTACCATGGTGGAGTTGGACCCCATTGGGGATAGGGACGAAGCTCTCATCGAGTTGGCCGCCGGCTAGACGAAACTCGCACAGACGCGAGCGAGCAAAGCGCTGAAGTGCGCAAAGACGAGAGCGGAAATGATGTGGTCGTGGCAGTCCCCTGTCGGTAGAGGCCTGTGAAGCGTACGTGTAAGGGCTTCGGGGATAGGATCAACGCAACCACCATCACAAGTTAACACCGGCTTTTTGGGCCATCAAGCTTCCGACCAGAAACACATCCTTTATGTCCCGCTATTTCCCGAAGAACCTCCGCCGTCGCCTTTCCCTGCCGCTCCTGGTCGTGGGCCTCCTACTTTTCGGGAAAATGGCCTACGAAGAGGTCCCCCAGGAGCAACGGGTGCGGTTTCTCCTCTCAGCTTCCCAGCAGCGCACCCTGCAGGCGGTGCGCGTCACTTACAGCGGCGAAGATGAGGTTCTTTCTGGGTGGGAACGGCGCTTTCCTGCGGAGGCGCCTTCCGAGCTGGTCCACCATCCATCCCTCAAGCCGGGACGCTACGAGGTCTCCATCGACCTGGTTGCCAAAGACGGGACAACCACGCACCTGGCCCGAGCCCTGGAAGTCCCAGCCTACGCTACCACGCAGATCTCCCTAGGGGATTTGCCGTGAATGTGCCGCGGGACGCAGCGCACGCAGACGCCACCCTGAGCCACCGCACGGCTCTCTTGCGCGAGGGACGTGGGGTCGAGTTGGTGCGTTGCGCACTGCTGGTCCTTTCAGGGGGGAGCCGGGGGCTCGAGCGCGTCATCGACGTGGACGTGTTCCGCATCGGCAAGAGCCCCGACAACGACCTCGTGCTCACCGACGACACCGTGAGCCGCAGCCATTGCGAAATCGTACGCGATCCGCGCGGCTTTCTCGTACGCGATCTGGAGTCGACCAACGGCACCCTACTCGAGGGCGCAGAGATCCGGGAAGCCTACCTGAGCCCGGGCTGCACGCTCAGCGTGGGGCAGGTCACCCTGCGCCTGCGTCCCTATGCAGAGCGTTTCGAGCTTCTGCCCAGTGAACGCGAGCAGTTCGGTGAGGTCGTCGGCCGCTCCTTGCGCATGCGGGAGTTGTTCGGGTTGTGCGAGCGGCTGGCTCCGTCCGACGTCAACATTCTCCTGGGTGGCGAAACGGGCACCGGCAAAGATCTGCTGGCGCGCGCCATCCACCAGCAAAGCCCACGCGGCAAAGGGCCGCTCATCGTCGTCGACTGCGGCTCAGTCTCGAGCTCGCTCATCGAGAGCGAGCTGTTTGGCCACGAAAAAGGTGCGTTCACGGGTGCGATTTCGCAGCGCGCGGGAGCCTTCGAGCTCGCCCATGGCGGCACGGTGTTCCTCGATGAAGTGGGGGAGCTGCCCCTAGACTTGCAGCCCAAGCTGCTGCGGGTCCTGGAATCGCGGGCGTTCCGCAGGCTCGGCGGCACCAAGGAGATTCGCGTCGACATCCGCATCGTCGCGGCCAGCAAGCGCAATCTGCGAGCCGAAGTCGAGCGCGGCAAATTCCGAGAAGACCTGTTTTTCAGGCTTTCTGTCGTACAGCTCGACCTTCCCCCCCTGCGCGAACGCAGGGAAGACATCCCGCTGCTCAGTAAGCATCTGCTCGATAAAATCGACGAAAAAGCCCGAGCTGGCACGCCTGTTCTAGGCCTGAACCGCGAAGTTCTCGATGTCCTATCGAGCCACGATTGGCCTGGCAACGTGCGCGAGCTACGCAACGTCATCGAGCGCGCCGTGTACCTGAGTCGTGCCACGGGACACGACAGCTTGTTGCTGCACGCGCTGCCTTTTGGTGCTCGCCCAGGGCGTGTCAACGAGAACGAGGCCTTACTCAGCTTCGATCCAGGCCTGAGCTACCGTGAACAACGCACTCAGTTCGAAGAGGCGTTCGAAAAGCGCTACGTGGAGTGGCTGCTCGATCGGCATGAAGGCAATGTATCGGCAGCTGCCCGCCAGGCTGACATGGATCGTAAATACCTCTATAAGCTCGCGAAAAAGCACGGCCTCAAGGAGTAATCGCGCGAGCAGCGAAGGCTGCCTGCTGAGCGCTCCCCGCACTCGGTCACGCGCACACGCCGCCTCTCCGTAGGCCCCCCACGCGAGGGCCTGCCCCTCGAGGGCCACTGTGTACTAAGATGCCGGCGCTTTGACCACCGAAGACCCTTCCCCTCCCAGCGCCCCGTCCGATGAACGCACGATAAGCAGCGCCCCGCCCGCCCCCAGCGAGGCGAGACCGCGCAGCCTCAAGCTCGGCCTGGGCCTGCTGCTCGGAGGGGCAGTATCGACCTTCTTGATGATGAGCCAGGACGGCCACATCAGCCATGGACCCCTGTGGGGCCTGTGTTCTGTGCTCGTCGCCACCTTCGGCGTGCTCGAGCTGTGCGGGTTGTTCCGGGCGCTGCCCCACGACCCGCCCATGCTGCAAGGCTTGTTGTCGGCTCTGCCCGGTGAGGCAGCGGTGCTCGCGCCTCGGGTGACCGTGCCCGTAGCCGCAGGTCTCGTGCTGCTGGGGCTCTTGCTGGGCCCAGCGCGCTTACCCCTGACACTATTGCTCGCGCTCTTGGTTTTGCTCGCTTCGGGATTGCGTAGACCTGCGCTGTTCGTCTTCGTGTGCGCCTCGCTGCTGTTGCTGCCGATGCTCGGAAGCTTCGGCCTATGGGACCCCTGGGAGACGCACTACGGCGAGGTGGCTCGCGAGATCCTGGCGCGCGACGACTGGATCACCCTGTGGTGGGCTCAAGACGAGTTATTTCGCTCCAAGCCCGTCCTCATTTTTTGGATTGAAGCGCTCGCCTGGGGCGGCCTTGGGGTGCCCTTCGGAGCCGACTCCAATCCCTCCCATCCCGAGTGGGCGATCCGCCTTCCGCACTACGCCCTCACGATGAGTGCGCTGATGGCCTGCTACGCAGCCATCGCTCGCATCTTTGGCAAGCGCGCCGCCGTACTGTCCTCGCTCGTGCTCGCCACGACGCCGTACTTCTTTTTGCTCGCGCACCAAGCCATCACGGACATGCCCTTCGTGTCCACGATGACCTTCGCGCTCGCGATGTTCACGATCGCGGTGGAAGAAAAGGAAGGCCAGGAAGTCACGCGCTATCGCGTAGGCCCGTTCGCCGTGTCGCTGCAAAATCTCGCGCTCGGCGCCATCGTCGCGGTCGCCCTCCCCCAAGCCCTCTACCTGCTCAGTCGCAACGTCACCTTCGTGGTCAGCGAAGGCTTGTTCTCGATTCATCGCGACACATTCCTGTTCGGCTCCGCGGGCAACTTGGGGGTCCCGGGCAACGCCACCCATCAAATGCGTTCGCCCTATCTGCAGCAGCTTTGGTATCAGCCGCTGGCGCAGGGCGTGCTGTGGCTGCTTGGGCTCGCAGCCATCGTGCGCATGCTTTACAAGGAAACCAAGACGGGCGAGCTCGCCATGCTTGGTTTCTATCTGGCCTGCTCCCTATCTTGGATGGCCAAAGGCATTCCTGGTTTTGCGTTGCCGGGACTCATCGCGGGCCTCTACTTTCTTGCCACCAATCGCTGGTCGCTTCTGTTGTCAGGCCGGCTTCGCGTAGGCGTCGGGATCCTGATTGTCGCCGTCACGGGCCTGCCCTGGTACGTCGCCATGTACGGCCGACTCGGTCCATTTTTCACGGATCGCCTGCTCATCCACGATCACATCAACCGCCTTGCGCAGGGCGTTCACGGCGATACCGGCAGCATCCAATACTTCCTGTGGCAGCTCGGCTACGGAGCGTTTCCCTGGATAGGGCTCGCGCCCGTCGCCTTTGTCGCCTTTCGATATCTGTACACGGGGGACGATGCGGCGAGCGAGCGCAAGCGCCGCAGCGCCATCCTGCTCGCGCTTTGGGCCGGGGCTGCGTTCGCGCTGTTCAACGCGATGATCACCAAGTTTCACCACTACATTTTCCCAGCCGTGCCGCCGCTCTCGTTGCTCATCGGTTTGGTTCTCGACAGGGCCCTCGGAGACGCGCGCCCTGCGCAACACGAACGCAGGGCCATCGCCATCACGCTATTTGCAACGCTCGCGCTGGTGGTCGCGATAGGCGCCATCTACGGCGACGTGCGCGGCGTGATTCCCGAAAGCATAAGCGGCAGCGAAAAGAGCGACTGGATAGCCGATCAAGCCTGGGAAGCCTGGCAGGTCGTCTTGCTTATTACGCTCGGCGGCTTCGGACTCTTTGCTGCCCAGCGTGTCCTGTTCGGTGCGCCAGGATCCGCATCCGACGTCGACAACCAAGCGCCCATCGACAAGCACGCGCCGCTCGGACTTGCGTTTCTTGGCAGCGCTGCGCTGGTAGCGTTTGCAGGGCGCGACCTGAGTTGGTCCCTCAGCGAGCGGCCTCTCGGGCACGAACGGCTCATCCAACTGTTCATCTACAGCTATGGACGCGCGTTCCCCGACTACCTCGACTACCGCCCCATCTTGACTGGTTTTGCCGTGGTGGCCTTCGGGATGCTCGCGCTCGCAGCTTCTTCACACCTACGCAAAATCGCGGTCTACGGACTGCTCTCGGTGACCTTCCTGTTCTCGGCCTGGGCACTCAACGTCTACTTGATAGACCTGTCGCCGCACTGGGGTCAGCGTGAGTTGGTCAAGCGCTACTACGAAGAGCGCGCAACCAAGCAAGACCCGCTCATCGCCTGGCAGATGAACTGGAAGGGCGAGAATTTCTACACCGGCAATCGTGTGCACGTGTTCACGCAGCTCGACAACAAGCGCATCACGAAGTGGATGGAGCAACACAAAGGAACGCAGGCCTACTTCGTGCTCGAACACACGCGCATGGCAAGCTTCAAGCGCCTGATGGGCAAGCGTCCCATCGAAGAGCTCTCGACCCTGCGCGACAATAACAAGTTCATCCTGGTTCGAACGCAGATTTAGCTTCTACCCAAGCGTTGCGTCTCTCCGTTGCCCGCGAGATCCCCATGCAAATCGGCGTCATTCCTGTAACCGCTTTTCAGCAAAACTGCTCTGTGATCCACTGCGAGAAGACAGGCCGAGGCGCTGTGGTGGACCCGGGAGGCGACCTCGATCGCCTGCTCGAGTACATTCAAAAAGAGAACATCGTCGTCGAGAAAATTTTACTCACGCACGCACACATCGATCACGCGGGAGCCACGAAGGAACTCGCCGAAAAGCTGAACCTGCCGATTATCGGGCCACACAAGGACGACGCTTTTCTCATCGAGAGCATCAAGGCCCAAGGGGCGATGTTCGGTCTAGGCGATGCGGAACCCTTCGAGCCGACCCAGTGGCTCAATCACGGCGACGTGGTTCAGGTGGGCGAAGAAGTGTTCGAAGTGCGCCACTGTCCAGGCCACACCCCAGGTCACGTCGTGTTCTACAATCAGAAGCACGATTTCGTGATCGTCGGCGATGTGCTTTTTGACGGTTCGATAGGCCGCACGGATTTCCCGCGCGGCGACCACGCGACCTTGCTGCAATCCATTCGTGAACAACTTCTGAGCCTGCCCGACGAAACGGGTTTCTTGCCAGGCCACGGCCCGACTTCAACCATCGGTGAGCAGAAGCGCACCAATCCGTTCCTGCGCGGACTGTAGCCTCGGCTTTTACGCCTGCACGACTGCCGTTAGCTGTGCCTGCGCACTCACTTGAAGCGTAGGTTCGAGGTAGGGGTAGAGCTGCTTCCAGATTTCCGTGTTGGACCAATACTGGACGTGCGCGGCAATGAAGGTCGTGGCCTCCGTATCTTCAATGTTCTCGACTTTCCCCCTCCGCCACGGCGTAGGCTTTCCATCCTCGCCGGGCACGTCGTACAGCTTGAGCGAGCCGCTGATGATGTCGTGCGGAGAATACACATTGAGCCAAGGAATGCTTCGGAACTCCTCGGACAAGATCAGGGGCTGACTCGTCGCCGCCAGCGCGGATCTGCCACGCAGCACGAACTCCTTGTCACGCTTACCAAAAACGTAGGCAATTTTGTCGAGCGGCGAGCCAAACGTCAGCAGCAGATTCGTGCGCGCCAGAACATCGAGCTGCAAGGACGCGTCGGTACACAGCGCGTCGTCGTTGAGCTGTCGGTTCAAGGCGTCGTATGCGATGACCGAGCCGAGCGAATGACCGACAATCGCAACCGACTCGTAGAAAAACGAGCCATCCGCATTCTTGGCCGCGTAAATCGCGCGGGCCGTGTTGGCCACGCGTGTGCGAATCGCAGTGCGAATCTCATCGAACCTATCGAGCTTGTGCGAGGAAATATACGCGGCCACGTCGCCCACGTACTGCACGATAAGCCCGCGCGCGTAGATGCTGATCACCACTAGCGTGGGCCCCGAGATAATCCTCACCCAGGGAGACCCCGCGAACCAACTCAAGGCGCTGGAAACGCCGCCAGCGCCACCCGGAAACGCGCCGCCGATCAGCAGCAGCAGCGAGCCCAGCCCCGAGCCAAGTGTCGCCAGAATGAGAAGGCAAAAGAACACGCGCTGTAGGCCATTTCCAACAATTTTGAGCGAGAGAGCAAACAGAAGCGCGGCCAGAACCTCGACATGAAAGAGACCCCACACCTGCTGCGACGCCTCCATCGAAAACACAACCGGCTCTGTGCCCGAAAAGAAATGGCTGCCCACGACCGCAGCGATGGCAGTGTTGATGCACATCAGCGAAGCCACAACCGCAAGCGCTAGAGCCAGGTGCAGCAGGTGGCTCATAGGGATCGCATAGGCGCGCAGCTCTCCCAACACCCAGCGCTGGAACCTGCCTCCGGGGGCGTTAAACAAGCCATTCTTTCCAGCCTCGATCAAGAACGCCATCACGTCTCGAAGCTTGATGCGTCCCTCTGTCAGCTGCGCCCAGTAGGCTTCGTATACGTGAACGTCGTGGCCACCAGACTCCGCCAACGAGAGCTCGAAGCGTGCGAGCTGCTCGGCGCCCAACTGCACACGAACCGCACGTGGGGCCGCGTGCTGTTCCGCAAGCGAGCCGCGACGACGGCCCTCGCCCAGGAGCCCCTCCGCCACGGACACCAGAGTATCGAAGGGCTGCTGCTGCCCCATTCCGTGAACGACGAGTACGGCCTTTTTTGCGCTTCCTCGTGGGGGATGTTCTGGAGCGCTCGCCGCATATTCCCGTTTAAACTCGGCACGGCGCTCACCCGGCGCCCGTGCCTCGTAGCGCGCTGAGCATCCAGCATTCTTGCTCGCCTTCATCGCCCCTCCAGATACAAGTCGGCATTGCGCACAACATCGGATGTGGTGCGGACGCCCCCAATTCAGGCTAGGCTACAGGAAGACTTCTCCGGCTCGCCAGCACAATCGCGCGCCTCTGGCCCAGACGAAAGTGATGGGCATAGGGAGAAGTGCTGGGATGATCTCTCAGTGCTCGGTGTCGCGCTGGCCTTGGCCTTCGAGTCCAAGCAACTTGAGCTTATCGATGAGCGTGGCGCGCTTGAGGCCGAGCGCTCGCGCCGCTCGCGATTTGTTACCGCCAGCTCGCTCGAGGGCGCGGCGCAGAATCTCGCGCTCTTGATCCACGAAGGACCCGGAACGCATCGCCCCCACCGGCAAAGGCGGCAGGTCTTCAAGGCTTACACGCGTGCCGTGCGAGATCGCGAGCGCGCGTTCCATGACGCTCTCGAGTTCGTACTGATTGCCTGGAAAATCGTAGTCGGCGAGCGCCTGCAGTGCGTCGGGCGCAATGCCCGGTACATCGCGACCGAGCACGCGCGCCGCCTTGTCCATCGAGAGCAAGACAAGCGACTCCAAATCCTCGCGGCATGCGCGAAGCGTCGGCACCTCGAGGCTCCCGTTCTTCACCCAGCGCGCAAGCTCTGGAGCAAATGCGCCGCTTGCCATCAGATTCTGGACCGGCGAACGCGCACTCAGTATCACCCGCGCCGTGACAGGAAACGCGCCCTGCGCTCCCAGGCGCCGCGCGCGCTTGTCCGACAGTGCAACCGCGAGTTCGGCCTGCACCTCTTGAGACAGCGCCGCCACATCGGTGAGCAGCAGCACCCCGTCGGCCGCGAGTTCAAGCCAGCCGGGACGGTTCACCCGCCCGCCGGCAGTCGACTCACCCGACGTGCCGAAGAGCGCAACCTGCTGATCGTCCGCTGCGAGCGCAGCGCAGTCTCCAACCACGAGCGGCTTGTCCGCGCGCCCCGAATGCGCACGAATCAACTCCGCAAACGGGCGCAAAGGCACGCCCTGCTCGCAGTCCAGCAGGATCGGAATGTCCTGCGCGGCCAGGGACACCAAGGCGTCCACGAAGTCGCGCATCAGAGGGCTGTAATGCACGAGCGTAGACGGCGGGCCCCCCGGGGCATGCCCGGCTCGAAGCAGGTTCGTTTCCGCCTGCAGGCGCACGAGCTCTTCCCGCGCTTCGTCGAGCTCTGCGCGCAAAGCATCCCGCATGAGCCCTGTTTCGTCGGCCCTACGGATGGCGCGCTCGCGACTCAGGAACTGCACGAGCAGAGGCCCCACGAACGACGAGAGACGATAGAGCGCTTCGAGCTCTTCCATCGTCAGCGCATCCGTACGCGCGCCTCTCGCGATCACGAGCGCCCCCTCGAGCTCGCCTTCCACCACCAGCGGCACGACACAAAGTGCGTCGAGCTCGTCGAGCGCAACCACAAGCTCGCGCAACTCGGGCCTGCGTACCAGGCGCGCACGCAAATCGTCGCGCACGATGGACTCGCCGGGGTATTCCTGCAGGTGACGTGCGATAGGGCCCTTCAGCGCTCGCGAAACCCGACGCGGCTGCCCCGCAGCATCGAGCCGAACCTCATCGTCTGGCGCAAAGGAAAACAGCAGCGGCGCAGCTTCCGGAGAATCGCTGGCACGTCGCAACGCGCGCAGGATGCGTCCTGCAAGCTCTGCGTAGCTCGTGGCGCCAGAGACCTCACCTTCGATCTTGGTGATGGCGCTAAGCAACACGCCTCGCTGCGGAGCAAACAAGAAGCGGCTCACGCGTTCGGAGAACGGCCGGAACAAGAGATAGGCGAGGACCGCCGCGCCCGCGAGTGGCACCGGCAAAGATGCTGCGTATTCGTTGTGTCGTGCTGCCAACCACACGAACAGGAGCACCCAACCGAGCGCAAACGCCGAAGCCACGGCACGGCGCGCCCAGGGGCTCGCGCTGAGCGCCCGCGTTGGAGACACCAACCAGAGGTGGCCGATGACAAATGCGAAGGCGGCGATCGCCATGCACGCGCGCAGCAAGCTTTCGTTGAGCAGGCCAAAGGCGGTAAGGCCGAGACACACGCACAGCACCAGCAGAGCGAACGCCGAGCCGAGCAGCGGCCAAAGGTTCTCGGACAAGGCGCGCGTGCTTGAGCCCAGCGAGCGACGCAGCAGGCGCAAACCGAACGCTGTCACCGCGCATGCGAGGGCAAACGCGAGCGGTGCTCGAGCAAACCAATGCGGTGCAATCCATGCACGTTCAAATAGCCAAATCGGTGGCAGCGACGCGCATACCCCCAGCACGGAGGCGGCCGCGCTCAGCCAACGCGCCGGATAGGCCGCGTACAGGTGACGCGCGAGGCGGGGCGGAACATCTGGAAAGGCGAGCGCCAGCCGCAAGCTCACAAGCCCAAGCGGCGGCACCGTCACGGCGACCAACAGTTCACCGAACTGCGCGCCAGCATCCAAAGCCAGCCAGGCACCCAGGGATAGCCCCGTCAGGCTGCCCATGAGCAACACGAAACGCCCAGCTTCGTCCGTCGGCGTGGAACGGCGCAGCAACGGGAACAGCGCGCTCCACAGGGCGACCAGGGCGACCAGCACCACGCCTATGGACAGCCTGGTCCCCAACGCTCCTACGGACACCAGGATGTAGAGAAGAAAGGCCGCCGCCACGAGCGCAAAAGTTCGAGGGTGCTTCATGGGGTCGGGTCACCAGGCGGTTCAGCGAGACGCGTTACCCCCCTCGGGTTGAGGGAGACTGCGCGGCATCTTATCATTCATGCCTTCACCGGCCAGATACAGGCCTTTCTCGCGCCATTTTTAGTGAGTTTGCGCCATGACCACCGCCGCCGAACGCGCCCGCCACGCCGCACTCTGTCAGCAGATCGAGCTGCACAATCAGCACTACTATCTGGAAGACGCGCCAACCATCAGCGACGCCGCGTACGACGCGCTTTTTCTCGAGCTTCGAGCGCTCGAGGCGGCACATCCCGAGCTCTGCACGCCTTTGTCCCCCAGCCAGCGAGTAGGTGCGGTTCCGCGCGATGGACTGAACAAGATCAAGCGCAAAGTGCGAATGTTCTCGCTCGACAACGCCTATAGCGAGGGCGATCTGCGAGAGTTCGACAGGCGTGTACGGGACGGGCTGGGCATCGCTAGCGCCGAGTACGTGTGTGAACCGAAGCTCGATGGCGCGAGCATCGAGGTCGTCTACCAGGGCGGCGCGCTGGCTCAGGCCTCCACGCGCGGCGACGGCGAAACCGGCGAAGATGTGACCGCCAATGTGCGTACGATTCGCAACATTCCGCTATCCATCTCGTACCTGGGCACGCTCACCTTGCGCGGCGAAATCGTGATCCATCGTGAGGACCTCGCCCAGATCAACGAACTCCGCACCACGCGCGGCGAAGAGCCATTCGCAAACCCACGCAACGCGGCAGCCGGCTCGCTGAGGCTCATCGACCCCAAGCTCACCCGCGAACGCCCGCTGCGCGCTTTGTTTTACGATGCCGTGGAACCCCTCGCCGAGGAGCACGACCAGCTGCTTACCAAGCTTAAAGAGCTTGGTTTACCGACCCACCGCCGCGAACGTGTGTGCCGCGGTCTCGAAGAAGTGCAGGCGTACATCACGGAGTTCAGCCGCACGCGCACGCAGCTGCCCTACGAAACCGACGGCGTGGTCGCGAAGCTCAATCATGTGGCCCGGCGCCAGGAGCTTGGCAGCACATCGCGCTTTCCACGCTGGGCGATCGCCTACAAATTCGAGGCCGAACGTAAAGAAACCCAGGTACTCGCCATCACAGCGGACGTGGGCCGCACGGGCGCCCTCACACCGGTTGCTTTGCTCTCCCCTGTAGCCCTCAGCGGCACGGTCGTGTCGCGCGCATCTCTGCACAACCTCGACTACGTCGCTCTCCGCGACGTGCGCGTAGGCGACACGGTTCTCGTGGAAAAAGCGGGCGAAATCATTCCCCAGGTGTTGGAGGTAAACCTAGCCCGCCGCCCCGAAAACACCGCGCCCTGGGTTCCACCGACCACCTGTCCCGTGTGCGCGACCGAGGTGCGGCGCATCGAGGGAGAGGCTGCGCTGCGCTGCCCCAACCTGTACTGCAAAGGCCGACTCGAGGCGCTCATCTTCCACTTTGCACGGCGTTCCGCGATGGACGTCGACGGCCTCGGCCGCTCGCTCATCAGCCAGCTTGTGCAGGCCGAGATGGTTCAGGATGTCGCCGACATTTTCGCCCTACCCGACCAGCGTGACACCCTCGCCAAGCTGTCGCGCATGGCCAAGAAGAGCGTCGACAATTTGGTGCTTTCCATCGAGAAAGCCCGCACAGATCGCAGCTTCGATCGCTTGCTCTCAGGGCTCGGTATCCCCCTGGTCGGCACCGTGGCAGCTCGGGTGCTCGCGGAAACCTACGGCGATCTGGAGACGCTGCTGCAGCAGGACGACACCGTGTTGCGGGCGAAGCTCGGTGAGATAGCCGGCGTGGGTCCCAAGATAGCCGAGAGCGTCGCAAGCTTCGTGCGTGATCCGCAATCGCGGAAAACCCTACAAAAACTGCTGGATTTAGGGGTTCGGACCCAGTCGGTGCGCCGCGAGCGCATCGAAGGCCCGCTGAGCGGCCTCTCTTTCTGCGTAACCGGCACGCTGTCCAAACCCCGCGATCAGGTGCTGGCCGAACTCCAAGCCCAGGGCGCCGAAGCCCACACCAGCGTGAAGAAGGGGACAACGTACTTGGTGGTGGGCGACAAGGTCGGACAGTCAAAGCTCGAAGCCGCTCGAAAAAAGGGCGCCCAGATCATCGACGAAGCCACCCTTGAGCGACTTCTCACAGGGCAGCACTGACCCTGATGGGGGATCGAGGGGGGCTTTTCGCCCGTGGTGTACGAAAGTCTCAACACAACGTTGAAGCAATCGGCCACACAAGCGACAATCAGCCCAAGATGGGGCGCAATCCGGCGCAAACCAGTTCCGAACACCGGTTGGTCGGCCGCACGATTGCTGGTCGCTATGGTCTCGTGCGCCTTTTGGGCGACGGGGGCATGGGGGCTGTCTACAAGGCCGAGGACAACGTCCTCCGGCGTTTTGTCGCGCTCAAGCTGCTTCACCCAGCAGCAGCCGCGAATCCTGCTGCTGTGGAGCGCTTTCTGCGCGAAGCCCAGGCTGCCGCTTCCATCGGGCACCCCAACATCATCGACATCCTCGACTTCGGCGAGGCCGACAAAAAGCCGTACTTGGTAATGGAGTACCTGCGCGGGCGCTCGCTCGCGGACGTGCTCCAAACCGACGGCCCCCTCGACATGAAGCACGCGTGCGCCGTGGCGACCCACGCGCTGGCGGGTCTACAAGCGGCTCACGATCGCGGCATCCTGCATCGCGATCTCAAGCCCGCCAACCTCATGCTCGTCGCCCGCTTCGGGGACCGCTCCTTCGTGAAGCTCCTCGATTTCGGCTTCGCTGCGCTCTTGGGCGGAAACCTACCTGCAGACAAGACCCTGACCCCTGCCCGGACCCTGGTGGGCACACCGGCCTACGCCGCACCCGAGCGTCTGCGCGGGGATGATCGCCGCGACCCACGAACGGATCTCTACTCGCTGGGTGTCGTGCTCTACGAAATGCTAGCCGGCGTGCGTCCCTTCGATGCCGGGACCTTCTCCGAGCTCGCACGCAAAGCACAGACGGAACCGCCGCCCTCCCTGCGCCTGTATCGGCCGGACACACCCGAGGCGCTCGAGCGCGTCATCCTGCGCGCACTCGCCAAGACGCCCGAAGAACGCTGGCCCAACGCCGAGAGTTTTGCAGCCGCGCTCGTCCCGTTTGGGGGCCGCGTCGTCGACCCCGCGGCCGAGGAGAGCGAGAGCCTCGCCATGGATCTGGTCAAGCTGCGGGCGCGCGACCGCAAGCGAGAACCTGCGCCCACGCTCTCGGAGCCTGCCGTAGGACGCGATACCGCGAGTTCGCGCCGGGAGCCGGATTCCGTCGACCTTGAGCTCGAACGCATGTCACTCGACCTTGAGGCAAAGCGCGCAGCGCCTGCGCGCAGCGCAAAGCCCCAAGGCACGCCGTACCAGCGCACTGCGGCTCAAACCAACGCAAACGTTGGCGTCGCAGACGCCCCACGGCGAGAGCGTCCGCAGGCACCGCGCGGGAATCTAGTCCTCGATGAAGCACTATTGGGCGAGACCGCGCGCACGGGTGGTCCGGTTCGCTCCTCGCTGCCTCCTCCAGCGCTCAAGGCACGCGAAGCGCTCAGCGGCGGAGCAGTCGGAGGCGCCGCTGTCTCCACAAAGCGCGCTTCGAGCGCGGCGATCTCGCGTGCTGGTGTCGGGGCAAGCTCTCCTTCGCAGCCTCCACCTCCCAAGCTCGATTTGGCACCCGTTGCGGGCGCCTTCGAAGGCAGCGTCGGGCTCTCGATCTTGCGCTTCGTTTCGCGGCGCTACGGCGAGCGCTCGCTCAAGGAAGTCCTCGACAGCTTACCGCCGGAAACCCTGGCTGTATTCACCTCGGGCGTGGCCCCCAACATCTATATTCCGTTCGACTCGGTGTGCCGCTTGGCCGAAGCCATCGACGCAAAGCTCGGTCGCGATGACCTGCATCTCATCGCCGATTGCGGACGCGCCGTGGCCGAAGGTACTTTCGATCAGCTCAAGCGACTGGGCCCAAGCACAACACCTCCAGAGCTTCTGCTCACAGAGCTACCAGGCTTCGTCGAAAGACTCGTGCGCGGCGTAAAATGCAGAGTGCGCAGCGTGGGGCGCGGATATGGCCGTCTTGAGCTCGATGAGCCCGCAGACACCGCTTCATTGACGATGTGCGTACTGATCTTGGGCTTTCTCGATCGCAGCCTAAGTCGTTTTGGGGCACGCGAAGTTGAGGTCAACTTGCTCAATTGTCGCTACCTGGGCGACGACGAGAACCTCTACGACATCAGCTGGCTCATCACCTAAACGCCAAGCTTTCGGAACGCACTTCGCGCGCTCACGCAAGCATGCCCGCGCTGCGACTGCGTGGCCCGCTCACGCGTCAGGTGCGGAGAAACAGGCCTTTGCCCTCGTGCTCCCACCACTCACGGTACTTGCGCTGCGACAGCTCGCGATCGCGCTTGGGCAGCGACGGATGGTAGCCGAAGTACTGCTGCGTAAGCTGCTTGAGCTCTTCGCTCGCAAGCCCCCGCAACGCCTCGTCATTCTGGGTCAGGCCTTCGATGAGCCACTCGACGCGATGGGTTCCTGCCACCTGCTCGGCCCAGACCTCCCACTTGCGCGGCGTGACTCCGAGATCTTGCCCCGTGAGCACCACCAGGGCGCGGTGGGCACTGCGCACGATCTTTTCGGACGGATCGAGCAACCTCGCTATCAACGTGCGCATCGAGCGCGCGTCTCGCAATGCGACGAGCGCTTCGAGTGCGATCCGCTGGCGACGCGGGTCCTTCCCCGGACGCGCGCTGAGATCACAGATAGCACGTAAAACGGCGTCGAACTGAGGCAGCGATGCATAGCCACGCAGCGCACCGAGCGCGACGGCTCGCACTGACTCGTCGGCGTCGAACGTGCGCCGAGCCACAGGCTCCAGCAAATCGGGATGCGCGATTTCGGCCGCGACCAGCAGCAACAGCTTACAGACCGCAGGTTCACTGGTCGCAAGCTTGGACGCGAGATAGGGCGCAGCTCGCTCACGAAATGCAACCAGACAGCGCGCGACCGCCGAGAGCTCCCGGCCGCGCACCTTACGTCGCTCCAACTGCTGCGCATCGACCCACAGGGGACCTGGGAAATGCTGCATCAGTACGGGTAGCGCGCCTTCGCCAAGTTGCGTCAGCTCCGGGATCTCGGCGAGTGGATCGCCAGGCCCTGCGCGAAGCAGCGCCTCGACCAAGGCGTTTACCTGATCGCCCATGTCGATGATCACGGAAGGAACCGCAACCCCGGGCGTCACCAAGCTGAGCTTCGCGCTCCGCGGTGTAGCTCGACTTTTGCTTTGTTCGCGCCCTGCTGGACGGGTCTCCAGCGGCTCGACGCTGACCGCGAGCTCGCCCACCTGCGCGGGCAGCGACATCTGCTCATTGTCCGGCGTAACCCGGGGCGAAAGCTGTGCCTCGCTCGGAGGCTCACGGACTTCGACGAGGTTGCGCGCCAGGGGCTGCGAAGCGTGCTTGCGACTGGGCCGCACGCTCTCTTCCATCACGCCGCTCGGCGCAACGTAGCTGTAGACGCCGTGCAGCTGGGTGTTCGGCGTGGTTCCTCCGGGGCTGGGAGGCACCGAGTCGCGCATCGGAGGCGGCGGAGCCGAGCGAGGCACTCCTGGCACACGCCCGCGCACCACGTCCAGCGCGCCAGGCGTAGTCGGTGGCACCCGGACACCCTCGCGCGTCTCACTAACCGTGCGCCGACGTTCCCCGAACGACAAGCGCGACACGGCCTGCAGATCGACCGGGGTCAGCGGATAGGGAGCCTCCACATCTTGTGCCGTTTCGGTCGCGATAGCGGGCTCTACAAAGCTTCGCTCACGCTCGAATGATTGGGCGCCACCGGCATGCGAGGTCGGCTCATCGCCGCGGGGCAAGGTCAGACTCGGCGCTTCCGCCTCGGGCGCCCCTTCCAGTCCTGCGGAAGGCAGGGCCGGCTGCGATTCGAGGGCTTGAGGCTCGTCCGTAGACGTAAGGCGCACTCCGCCACTGCGCAGGGTCTTCTGCTCGACAATGATGCGCTTGAGGGCAGCCCCAATAGCGGGAGCAAGCGACACCACAGGCTCGGCGTCCGCAGTCCCAAGCCCCTCGTGCAACCTGTCGACATAGAGCAGCAGCGCCACACGCGAAGCTATCGCCAAGGGAATCCCAAGCCCCGGTCTTCCAGCCGGACGCCCGAGCAAGGCAAGCGCGCCGCGCTCCTCGTCCGAAGCTGCCCAATCGCCCACCAACGGCCGCTGTCCGTGCACGGCTCGCGTCGCAAATCCGCCTTCTGACAACGGGATCACGAGGTGCTCCATCAACTCCTGCGACAAGCCCGCGCCATGCGCCATGCGTCCGCGGACATCGTTCTTTCCGACGCTGAAAATCGCCACGAAATCGAAGAACTGCTGCGCGTATCGGAGCAGCACGTAGAGCACGTCGTCACGATGGATGGCGTCGAGCAGAAGCTCTTCGGCGCGCTCTTCGGAGATGGGCCCGCGCACGGCGCGTGCGATGTTCGGAGAAACCGAGAGCGGCGGAACCGTGGCCGCACGCTCCGCTTGGAAACCCGACAACGAGGGGCGCGGAAAACGCGAGACCGTTTCCTGCGTCTCTAGCTCCTGCTCCTGGAAATCGGCTTCCGGCGCTGGATGAGCGGGCGGAGGCATCGCCACGTGGCGAACTTCTTCGTGGCTTTGCGAGTCGATGTGCTCGAATTCAGCCTCCGTATGTTCAACCTCGTGCACAGTATCGGTCGCAAAATCGGGGGTAAAGGCCTGTGCTTCACTCGCCGCATCAAGCTCACGCACGAACGCGTGCGCGTCTTCGAGTGAGGCCTCTTCAGTGTCTTCCACCTCGGAGACCGATGGGACGGGCGCCTCTGCTACGGGTTCGTCCGCCAAAACCGTTCTCGCTGGCCTGTCGCTCTCGCTGACGTGGACCGCTACAGGCTCTGCCGGCAACAGGAACGGTGACGACAAGGCAGCCGGACGCAAGTTCACGTGCAACGGCTTCGGCTCGTGCTCGGAGATGATCGGTATCTCGCGGGAGTCCGGCTCATCCTCGAAGGCTGCCAGCGGACGCATGCTCAGACGCGCGCCCGGCGTGGGAGGCCTAACGTAGGGAATGACGCCAGGATCGCGCTTGCGCAGGGCATCGGCGAGGCGACGCGTCCTCGCATCGAGTTCCACGCCGTAGTGGTGCGAAAGCCCCGCAGCGAGCCGCACCGAGTTCACGATGCGGATGGACAGATCGCAGCCAAGCTGCGCGCGCAGCTGACGCGCAACCTCGTCGCTCAACGGATCGTTCGCCGCCAGAACCAGCGATCGGCCCTCGTGCAAGATCGGGATGACACACAGCCTGCGAGCCAGCTCGAGCGGCATCTGACGCAACGCTTCACGGGAGGCTCGCATGACCTCTTCGCGCGTCGCAGGCAGCAGCCCCGACAGCGCAGCCCGATAGGCCGAGAGTACGTCCTCTTGGACGAGGTTCATCTCGAGCAGCACGGTCTCGATGTCGCCACCCGAAAGGACCTGCTGTTGCAGTGCCTCCTCGATCTTGAAGACCGAGAGGATGCGATCGCGAGCAAGCAAGGAGGTGAGCGCAGACATGATCCGGTGGGTGCCAATCCCGCCGTGCAGCGCGCGTCCCAACCATGAGGCGCGAACTACTCGGTCGACCTTGGGACGCCGCGAACGCGCACCCCTTATGGAGTGTCAGGCCCGGGTCCCGAAACGTTCCAAACCCAAAGCGACACCTACCACGGCTGCGGTTTCGGTCCGCAAAATTGCGCTACCCAAGGTGATGGAAAGGAAGCCCGCCTCTTGGATCACATGGCGGTCCCCTGACGAGAATCCCCCCTCAGGGCCTACCAACAGCCACAGCTCATCCGCTTGGATGTCCCGAGGCAGGGGAAGTCCACTGCGTTCGAGAAAAGCCGCGCGGTAGGCGCTCGCGGACGCTCTCCTCAAGACCTCAGCCAGCGGCGCAGGCTGCACGATTTCCGGTACATGCGAGCGCTCCGATTGGCGAGCAGCTTCTCGCGCAACCTTGCGCCACCGCTCCGCTTTGGGGTCAGCTCGATCCCCACCTGAACGGGCTATACAGCGCTCCGAAAGCGCCACGTGAATCGCGCTCACTCCGATTTCGGTGGTCATTCGCACAATATCGTCCAGCTTGCTGCCCTTCGGCTGGCACTGAACCAACACGACGCGCGGACCCGCCGTCGCCTGCTCTGCGCGGGCCAGGGCAAGGCACTCGGCTCCGCGCCGATCGAGCACCGACAAGCGCACGCGCTGCCGCCCCCCGACTCCATCGAAGAGCTCGAGTTCGTCGCCCGCTGTGAGGCGCAAAACCTTTGCGTGCTGCGCGGCCTCCGCATCGAGCCTGACGAGCCCGCCGACCTCTTTGGCCAGCTCGGCACTAAACAGCCTGCGGACGTTTACGCCGTCTTCTTCAGCACCAGAGATATCCACTCTCCCTCCACGGGCGAAGCTTCTAGCGTGAACTCAGGATAGGCCGCTCGCACGTCGTCTTCCTGTCCCACTAGGATCCCGCTCAACAGCAGGAGCCCCTCGGGAGCAACGCGGGCCGCGATGGCCGCAGCCAGCGGAATGAGCACCGTCGCTTGGATGTTGGCGAGCACGAGCGGGTAGATCTCCGCGACTTCTTCCACCGGCTGGGTCGACGCCTTCACCCGCGCTTCTTCCTGGTTGCTCGCGGCGTTCTCGAGTGTGACCTCGATGGCATCGGGATCCACATCGATGCAGTAGGCCTCCGAAGCGCCGAGCTTGAGCGCGCAGATCGCGAGAATGCCCGTGCCGCAGCCCACATCGAGCACGCGCTCCCCGCCTCGAACCAGTCGATCGAGTTGGGTCATCACAAGGCGGGTACTTTCATGGGTACCGGTGCCGAACGCACGCCCTGGGTCGACGGTCACGACGACATCCCCGGGGCCCGCCTCGAAGGGCTCCCAGGAAGGGCGTATCACCAGACGCTCCCCGAGCCGCGTCACCTTGAAGTACTTCTTGTAGGCGTCGAGCCAGTCGTCTCCGACCACGTGAATCAGGCGCGCCTCACGCGGCAAAAGCTCGACGATCGCGGCCTCGGCGGCGGCATCTTCGGCATAGCTCGCAACCAAAGTGACGCCCGAGGTGTTTTTCGCGAGCGTGGTCTCGTCCCGCTCCTCCACGCCCAGGGCTCCTAGCTCCCACAATAAATAGGAGACTTCTTCGACCTCTTCCGGCGAAACGTCCACGTGAACATACGGATATCGGGGCTCACTCATCGGCGCTCCAGGTAGCAAGTTCACCGCGCCCGGTCGAGGGCCCAGCCACTCCTAGACAAGGCGTGCTAAGAAGCCGCCGATGCCGGCCGAGCTACGCGTAGGTTTGTTGGGTTGCGGAGTCGTTGGACAGGGCGTGCTGCGCCTAGTCGAAGAAAGCGCGCGAGCGATAGAAGCGCGCTTGGGACGTCCCGTGAAGGTGAAACGGGTCTACTTACGCGAACAAAGCAAGTCGCGAGAGCAGGTTCCAGCGCACCTCCTCACGAGCGATCCCGCAAAGGTTTACGCCAGCGACGACATCGACATCGTAGTGGAGCTCATGGGTGGCGTCGACGTAGCCGGCAAGCTCGTTGAAGCCGCGCTTCGCGCTAAAAAACCCGTGGTCACCGCCAACAAGGCCCTTCTCGCCGAGAAGGGCCACGACCTGATGGCCCTCGCCCAGGAACAACAGGTCGACCTGTACTTCGAGGCGGCCGTCGGCGGCGGCATCCCGGTGATCCGCACGCTGCGTGAGTCTCTCGCGTCCGATCGCGTGCGCTCCATCCGCGCCATCCTGAACGGCACCAGCAACTACATCCTCTCGCAGATGCAGCAGCGTGGCATTGGCTTTGCCGAGGCCCTCGCCGGCGCGCAGGCCGCGGGCTACGCCGAAGCCGACCCCACGCTCGATGTCGGCGGCGGGGATGCGGCCCACAAGCTCTCCATCTTGACCACGCTGGCCTTTGGCGTGCGCGTGCGCACCAAGGACATCACCACCGAAGGCATCACCGACGTCGACGCCATCGACATCCTGTTTGCCAAGCGTTTCGGCTACGTATTTCGCCCGCTTGCCATCGCCGAGGCCGCTGAAGACGGCAGCCTCTGCCTGCGCGTGCATCCGGCGCTAGTCCCTGCCAGCAGCATGATCGCGCACGTCACGAACGCCCTAAATACCGTACAGATTACCTCTGCGGCCCTCGGGCCTTGCATGCTTACGGGCGCGGGCGCAGGCGCAGGCCCCACCGCTGTCAGCGTGGTGAGCGACGTGGTCGACGTGGGCCGCAACCTGCATTCGGATGCCGCAGGCCGCGTCCCGCACCGCGCATTCCGCGAGGAATCCCTGAGAGACGCGCGCCTACGCGACCTCGGCGAGCGCAGCGGCGAATATTACATGCGCTTCACGGTCTCCGATCGTCCCGGTGTGCTCGCTGAAATCGCCGGGATTTTGGGCCAGCACAGCGTCTCCATCGCTCACCTCGTACAGGACGCTCCCGATGAGCAGACCGAGGCAAGCGTGGAGGTCGTCCTCTTGACCCATGCCGCACGCGAGGGTGCCGTCGAGGCCGCTCTCGCCCAAATCAACCGCCTCCCCCACCTGCGAGCGCCCGCGCGTCGCTTTCGCATTGAAGAAGTCTGATGGGGGCGCGCGAAGGCACAGGCGGCGTCAAAGAGCTGGTCGCTCTCCTGGGAGAGGGCGCCGAGTTCACGGGTAAGCTGCTGTTCGAAGGCCGCGTGCGCATCGACGGTAAGTTCACGGGCGAAATCACGAGCGACGACGTCCTGGTGATCGGCAGCCAGGCCGTGGTCGAAGCCAAGATTCAAGTGGGCTCGCTCATCGTTTTGGGCGGGGTCGTGCGAGGTGAGGTCAGGGCCGCCACGTCGGTGGAGCTGCACGCACCTGCCAAAGTGTACGGAAGCATCACCGCCCCCCAGTTGATGATCGATCGCGGCGTTTTGTTCGAAGGACAGAGCCGAACTCCGGCATCCGACGAACTCTCACAAGCGGGTAAGTCCCCACAGCTACCCAGTGACGCAAGCGAGCCTGCTCCAGCCGATCCCGGTCAACCTCCGGAATAAGGGTACAGGCCACACCCGTGATCTTGTAGAACGAGCCACTTGGGGCCCTGGCTGAATCCGCCTCCTGCCCCGCTCGTCGACCCGAGCAGGAGAACAAGATGACGCGCCGAGCACGTACCCCCGCCCTTTGCGGCCTAGTCCTTTCCCTCACCCTCTCAAGCACCGTCGCCCTCGCTGAGGGAGCATCGTCGCGTACGGATGGCCGTGCTGGCGCAGTCGCATCCACCGTCGCCGTTGCCAACGTGCCGGCCAAGAACGGCGGCGTCGAGTGGGGCCGTGCCGAGGGCATCGTCACGGCACGCAGCGAGGACGTGCTCGCTATCCTCCACGACTATCCGCATTACGCCGGCCTGTTCCCGTACTTTCAGAAATCACGGGTGCTCTCGCAGCGCGGAACCGACGCCATCGTGTACCTGGAAGCCAAGATCCTGCACGGCGCCACGACGCTCTGGGGTCAGGTCCGCATGAGCTCGCAAAAGCCGGACGAGGGGCGCCATGTCGTGGAGGCGAAGCTCATGAAGGGCAAAGGCAACATTTCCCAGCTCGTCGCGCGCTGGGAAGTCGTGCCGATCAATGACGGCGCCCACAGCCGGGTAATTTTTCAGCTCCTGGTCGACCCCGACCTGCCCGTGCCGAACTCCATGATCAGCCGCGAGATGAAAAACGGCGCTGGCCAAGCCTTCCGTGCCCTGCGCCGCCGCGTCAACGAGCACGCGTCCCTTGCGGCGCGCGGCGGCCAAAAGCTGTCGGCCGTGAAACGCGACTGAAACGCAAAGACCAGACAGACATTCAGGGCCGCCCTCTCCTAATTTTGGTGTCGCGAGCTCTCCCCGGCTGCGGGCAGCCCGGATGCAGGCGCGAGATCTTTAGCAAATGCCAAAAACCCGGCAAAATACAGGGCGATAGGGCGTGTCACCCGACGCTCCAAAGCTTGACTCTCCAAACCACCGCTGCTAGATACGCGCCGCCTCTGGCCGGGGTTTTCCGCGCCGGGCGGTCCCTCCGTGCCTGCTAACAGCACTTCGGTGGAGTGATGCTTTCAGCCTCATTCCTGCGATGCCGAGGCAGCCGCGGTCCGCTCAACGGTACCTCAGACGCGCTATCTCGCGCGCAGGTTTCGAGGGTTTAGCGAGGGAGTCGATGCAGCTTTCCGCGTTCTTGAGCGTCCTGCTCTCAGGTGGCTCGATCATAGACCTGGACGGGACAGTATTTGTCCAGCTCGGGATGTTTTTCGTCGCGTTCGTCGTGCTTTACGCCCTCGTGTTCAAGCCCATGGTGGCTCTACTCGAGGCACGTGAAGAGGCCATTGATGGCGCGAAAGCACAAGCGAAACATCTCGATATCGAAGTGAAGGAGAAACAAGCCTCCTTCGAGGCCGAGCTACGCAAGGTTCGGGGGGCCTCCGGTGAGGAGCGCGATCGCCTCCGTGCCGAGGGTCTCGAGATTGAGAGCAAGCTTCTGGATCGCGTTCGCACCGAGACCCTCTCGGTGGTGAGCGAGGCCCGGACGCGTCTCGAATCCGAAGCCAACCTGGCTCGCCAGGAGCTCAACAGCCAGCGTCCACAGCTTGCGCGCGAGATCGCCGCCAAGCTTTTGGGACGAGAGGTGCAGGGATGAACCGCACGATGCACAAACTCGCAGCCGTTGCGCTGACGTTCGCTGCGCCTGCCATGGCGTTGGCCGACGAAGAGGCCCATCACGGCGGCGAACACGCTTGGGACACCACAGCCCTCGTGGCTTCTGGGGTCAACTTCGTCATCCTGATCGCGCTGTTTGTCTTCCTGTTCAAGAACAGCCTCAACAACTTCCTCAAGGAGCGTAAGGCCAGCGTAGAGCGCGAGCTCAACGAAGCTGCGCGCCTCAAGGCAGAGGCTGAAGCCAAGCACAAAGAGTACAGCGAGCGCTTGGCCAAGCTCGACAGCGAGCTTGAGCAGATCAAGAAGGACATGATCGCGACGGGCACCAAGGAGCGTGACCGTATCGTGGCGGAGGCCGAGCAGAAGGCTGCCCGTATGCGTCGCGAAGCCGAGTTCGTCGTCGAGCAACAGGTGAAGCAGCTGCGTGAAGATCTCACGCGTGAAGCTGTCGAGGCTGCTATCGCTGCCGCAGAGGTGCTCGTGACCAAAGCAACCACGAGCTTCGATCACCAGCGCTTGGCCCAGGAATACCTCGCCTCGTTGCAGTCAGTTCACGGCGTCAAGGCGAGCATCGTCCCCGGTCCCCAATCGGAGAGTGTCGTATGAGCACCGGAGCATTGGCAAAGCGCTACGCGCGCGCAATTCTGGCCCTCGCCACGGAAGGCAGCCAGGTCGACCGCGTGCGTTCCGACCTCAAAGACGTCGCCGCGATGTGGGAAGCAAGCCCGGAGCTACGCGAGCTCTTCGCGAATCCCGGCTTCAGCCCCAAGGAGCGCAAGACTGTCCTCTCGGACATCGCTGCGCGCTCGGGCATCTCGCCCATCTCGCGCAACAGCCTCCTGTACCTCGCCGACAGCGGACGTTTGGCCGCGTTGCCCGAGGTGGCCCGCTCCTACGGCGAGCTTGCCGAGAAGCAAGCCGGCACGGTGCGAGCCGAGGTAACCAGCGCGTCCCCGCTCACGGAAGTTTACTACACGCAACTTCAGCGCGTGCTCGAGCAGGCCACCGGCAAGAAGGTGACCATCGAGCGCAAAACCGACGCGAGCCTCATCGCTGGTGTCGTCACGCGCGTGGGGGATCAGGTTTTCGACGGCAGCATCCGCACCCGTCTTACCGATCTCAAGGAAACACTCAAGAGCGCGTGATACGCGCCCTATAAACGTTCAATTTTCGACTCGCTCGAGTCTTGGCCACAGGTTCATGAGGTAGCCCCGATGCAGCTGCGCGCTGAAGAGATCTCTCAGATCATCAAGAAGCAAATCGCCTCCTACGAGAAGACCGTAGAGGTGATGGAGACCGGTACCGTGCTCACCATCGGTGACGGTATCGCCCGCGTGTACGGCCTGGAAGGCGCCATGGCCGGCGAGCTCGTCGAGTTCCCTGGCGAACTGATGGGCATGATCCTCAACCTTGAAGAGGACAACGTCGGCGTCGCCATCTTCGGTAGCGATCAGAAGATCCGCGAAGGAGATACGGTCAAGCGTACCGGTCGCATCATCGACGTGCCCGTGGGCCCTGCCCTCGTCGGCCGCATCGTGAACGCACTCGGTCAGCCCGTGGACGGCAAGGGACCCATCGACAGCAGCATCAAGCGCCGCGTCGAGCTCAAAGCCCCTGGCATCATGGCGCGTCAGACGGTCAACGAGCCCATGCAGACGGGTCTCAAGGCTGTCGACGCGATGATCCCGATCGGCCGCGGTCAGCGCGAGCTCATCATCGGTGACCGCCAGACCGGCAAGACGGCCGTCGCTGTCGACGCCATCATCAATCAGCGTGGGCAGAACATGTTCTGCATCTACGTTGCTATCGGTCAGAAGCAGTCGACGGTCGCCCAGGTCGTCACGAAGCTCACCGAAGCTGGCGCCATGGATTACACCATGGTCGTTGTGGCCGGAGCCTCCGAGAGCGCGCCGCTGCAGTTCATCGCCCCCTACACCGGCGTCACCATGGGCGAGTACTTCCGCGACAGCGGCCAGCACGCCCTCATCGTGTATGACGACTTGAGCAAGCAAGCGGTGGCATACCGCCAGCTCTCGTTGCTCCTGCGTCGTCCGCCCGGTCGCGAAGCGTATCCCGGCGACGTTTTCTACATCCACAGCCGCTTGCTTGAGCGCGCGGCCAAGATGGCCGACGAGTGGGTTATCGTAAAGAAGGGCGAAGAGCCCAGCCGCAAGACCGCCACCAAGATCTACCCCGGTCCCGACAAGCACGAGGCCGAGGAAGAGGCGAAGAAGCTCGGTGATTTTGAAGTGAAGCGCCTTCCCGACTCGGGTGGCTCGCTCACCGCGTTACCCATCATCGAGACGCAGGCAGGCGACGTTTCGGCGTACATCCCGACCAACGTCATCTCCATCACGGACGGCCAGATCTTCCTTGAAGCGGATCTGTTCTTCGCCGGTGTGCGCCCCGCGATCAACGTCGGCATCTCGGTGTCGCGCGTCGGTGGCAGCGCCCAGATCAAGGCCATGAAGCAGGTGGCCGGTACGCTCCGCCTCGACCTCGCGCAGTTCCGCGAGATGCAGGCCTTCTCCCAGTTCGCCTCCGACCTCGATGCAGCTACGCAAAAGCAGCTCGCTCGCGGTCAGCGTCTGACCGAACTCTTGAAGCAGGGGCAGTACTTGCCCATGCCGGTCGAAGAGCAGGTCCTCGTCATCTGGTCTGCCAACGAAGGCTACCTCGACGACGTCGAAATGAAGGACGTAAAGCGCTTCGAGAAGGAGCTCCTGGACTTCGTGAAGGGTCAGCACCCCGAGGCGCTCACCAAACTCAAGTCCATCAAGGATCTCAAGAACGACGACGTAAAGGGTGCCGTGACCAAGGCGCTCCAGGCATTCAAGAAGACCTTCCAAGCTTCCTGAGCCACTGAGGACTACCCATGGCCGGCCTCAAAGCTATCAAGCGACGCATCAGCACCGTCAAAAACACGCGCAAAATCACCCGCGCCATGAAGATGGTGGCGGCGGCTCGCCTGCGTCGTGCGCAGCAGCGCATTACGGAGCTGCGTCCCTACGCACTGAAGACCACTGAACTGCTCACTGCAGTCGCCTCGCGCGTGGAAGGAGAAGATAACCTTCACCCGCTGCTGCGTCGTCGCGAAGAAAAGAAAGTCCTCCTGGTTGTTCTTACGAGTGACCGCGGCCTCGCAGGCGCGTTCAACGCGAGCATCAACAAGGCGGCCTACCGTCTGTGGAAGCGGCTCGAGTCGGAAGGCAAGGACGTTACCTTCGCCATCGTCGGCAAAAAGGGCGGCGAGTACTTCAAGCGTCGCAACGCCAATATCGAGAAGGTGTTCAAGGGCATCTTCGAGAATCTCACCAGCGCGAATGCCGGTGAGATCGGGCGTTACATCGTCGAACACTATGTGGCAGGCGACTTGGACTCCGCGTACCTCGTGTACAACCAGTTCAAGAGCGCCATCAGTCAGCTTGTCACCGTGGACCAAGTGTTGCCGGTAAAGCTCGACGCAGAACAAGCCAGCGCCCAGACCGACTACATCTACGAGCCAGGCAAAGCCGCCCTGCTCGAACGTCTGTTGCCCATGTACATGGAGATTTCCTCGTTCCGAGCCCTGCTCGAATCGGTGGCCTCCGAGCACGGCGCACGCATGACGGCGATGGACAACGCGACGCGCAACGCCTCCGACATGATCGGCGCGCTCACGCTGCAATACAACCGCGCACGCCAGGCATCCATCACGAAGGAATTGATGGAAATCATCGGCGGCGCCGAAGCACTCAAGGGCTGAGTCGGACTCGCCCGCTTATCCGTAGCTAGACCCAAGTTTTTTCTGGAACGACCAGTCACTCAGAAGGATTTCCGCCATGGCAGAGCTAGTAAGTGGAACCATCACCCAGGTCATCGGCCCCGTTGTCGACGTCGAGTTTCCGGCAGGACAGCTGCCCGAGCTCCTCAGCGCTCTGCGCGTGACCAATCCTTCGCTCGGCACGACCCAGGACAACCTGGTGCTCGAAGTTGCCCAGCACCTCGGTGAAGGCACCGTGCGCGCAGTCGCCATGGACTCCACCGACGGTCTCGTGCGCGGCATGGCCGTGAAGAACACGGGCGCGCCCATCTCGGTGCCCGTCGGCAACGAGTGCCTCGGCCGCATCCTCAACGTCATCGGCGAGGCCGTCGACGGTGGCGCTCCGGTCGTAGCCAAGCAGTACGACCCGATCCACAAGGCTGCTCCGAAGTTCGTCGACCAGAGCACCAAGGTCGAGATGTTCGAGACGGGCATCAAGGTCATCGACTTGCTCGCTCCCTACCGCAAGGGCGGCAAGATCGGCCTCTTCGGCGGTGCCGGCGTGGGCAAGACCGTTCTCATCCTCGAGCTCATCAACAACGTCGCCAAGGCCCACGGTGGTGTGTCCTGCTTCGCTGGCGTCGGCGAGCGCACGCGTGAGGGTAACGACCTCTACTACGAAATGAAGGAATCGCGTCTCGAGAGCGGCGCAAGCGTTCTCTCGAAGACGGCCCTCGTGTTCGGTCAGATGAACGAGCCGCCAGGAGCCCGTCAGCGCGTGGCGCTCAGCGCGCTCACCATCGCTGAGCACTTCCGTGACCGCGAAGGTCAGGACGTGATGCTCTTCGTGGACAACATCTTCCGCTTCACACAGGCGGGCTCGGAAGTGTCGGCACTGCTCGGCCGCATCCCCAGCGCGGTGGGTTATCAGCCCACGCTCGGTACCGAAATGGGCGGTCTCCAGGAGCGCATCACCTCCACCACCAAGGGTTCGATCACGTCCGTGCAAGCCATCTACGTGCCTGCCGACGACTTGACCGACCCGGCGCCCGCTACGGCGTTCGCGCACTTGGATGCAACGACCGTTCTTTCCCGCGCCATCTCCGAGAAGGGTATCTACCCCGCGGTGGATCCGCTCGACTCCACGTCGACCATGCTCGAACCCGGCATCATCGGACAGCGTCACTACAACGTGGCCCGTCAGGTGCAGTCCACGCTTCAGCGCTACAAGGACCTGCAGGACATCATCGCGATTCTCGGCATGGACGAGCTCAGCGAAGACGACAAGCAGATCGTGGATCGCGCGCGTAAGGTCGAGCGCTTCCTGTCGCAGCCGTTCTTCGTGGCCCAGCAGTTCACGGGCCTCGAAGGCCGCTACGTGCCACTCGAGCAGACCATCTCCGCCTTCGAGGAAATCCTCGCCGGCAAGCTGGACGACCTGCCCGAGCAGGCCTTCTACCTCGTGGGGAACCTCGACGACGTCAAGGCCAAGGCCAAGAAGTTGGCGGGAGGCTGATCGTGGC